>CAZTDM010000020.1:0-4310 GCA_964611795.1 Candidatus Woesearchaeota archaeon | reverse complement strand
TTAATTTTTAAAATTTTATCTATCATCACTTTCTATCTACTAATCCAAGTCGTATTTAAAAATCGTTTGCTATCTTTTGTATCAGGCCTTATTTTTACTTCAACGATTACATATCTCCCTTTCTTGTCCTCACAAAATAAGTCTATAATTCCTGCATCAATTCTTTTTTGTCTCTCTACAAGTCTTAATCCGCTCTCAATTTTATTTAAATTTTTCACTAGCTTGTCTTCCATCTCTTTTTCATTCATTTTCTATCCTTATCCCAATAAGGCGATTTGCATTTTGGGCATATCCTAATATCTATTTTCCTAGGAATCCATCTATGCTTGCAGCGTTTGCATTGAATTTGGAATTCTTTTATGTCTATTTTCATACTTTTAAAGTATAACTTTCTAGGTACCTCTTTTTAAGTAATACTTTATAAGTATTACCTTCAAACCTTACTTTGTAAGTATAACTTAATAAGTATATAAACTTTGCTTAGATTTTTGGCCAAGCTTTTCTTAAAAAGTTGTATGGGCCCGGCAGGATTCGAACCTGCGACCTTATGCACGTCAAGCATACGTTATAGCCACTAAACTACGAGCCCAAAAGCCTCCGGAGGGAATTGAACCCCCGACCTGCGGTTCTTTTGTTTATTTAATACAAAACCGCCGCTCTGCCAGACTGAGCTACAGAGGCATAATCAAAACGCAAGAAAAAGACTTTATTAAGCTTTCTTTTGCAATAAATTTAAATATGATGTAGGCATCCAATCTTTATGAACAAATTAGTTTTCTATACAGGTTTAGTCATATTCATATTTTCAATGTTTCTAGCATTCTCAGGAGTAAGTAACTGGATGTTTCTGATGCCGATTGGCGGGTGGTTAATCTCAGACTATTTGGCTGCAAGTAGGGATAAGACTACTACGCTCAAATTGTTCATGAAAGACAAAGAGAAATTCTTTTATCTGTCTGTTTTGCTATTCTTCTATGCTAGTTCTGCAGAATTAGTCGGCAGATACATTTTAGGGTGGTGGGTATATCCAACCATAAGTTCGAAATACCATGAGTTTCTTATACTATTGATAGTATATCCATTCGGAAGCGCATTTGTAAGAGAAATTTTTCAATATGTCAACAGCTACATAAAATCATACGGTTTAAGTATTCTGATTGTTGCTTTAATCCATATAATTGTATGGGAGGTTCCTAATCTATTTTCTTACGATTGGAAGTATACAGTACCCTATCTAGCTAATCTAACAGTTTTAAACCACATTAATATTTTAATAATACTGGCTTGGCCGTTATTGATAATATTTCCGCTTATGATATATAAAATCGTATTAAGAATGGGCTAATGGCGTGAGTCTTTCCATCATCCTAATCTCACAAACAGACAATGGATATACTTTCTTTACCCTGTCTCTCAAGGCTTTCTGTAATCTGTAATTAACAATAGCATCAACAAGCTCATAATAACCCACAGTAGCAACGTCTGCAATCAATAATTGCCTTACTTTCTTTCTAATAACGCTCAACACTGCTTTTTGAGTGCTGGACTTAGTCAGCAATAAAGGTTTAAGCTGTACATCTATTCCATCTTTTGTCTTGCATGTAAAACTATCATTCATCTTGTTCTTTAGTTTGACAGCAGATCTTCTCAAAAAAGTTGACATGATGTTATACCTCACAATATCAGCTATAGCCCTTCCTTCTTTGATATCATTAACCTTGAAATATAACTTGACATTTTGTCTCTTCATATCTTTTAAGATTTCACCAAGATTAGCCTCAATAATCCTGTTCATCAAATCAGCAGGTTTCTCGCCTAATGACTCTCCCAAGAACAAACCTTCAAAGTTATTGCTACCATAAACTGGTATCCATAGCTTCTTCTTGCTTGTTACTTTCTTTTGAGTTACTTTTGCCATTTTCTATGTGTCTTTGTACCAATATTTCTGTCTCTTTGGTTAAGCTTTCTTCCTAAGAAAGGTTATTTAAAGCTTTTGTTCCCCTTTTTATCTAAGTCTCTGCTCCAAAGCAGAGCCTATAGGCACATTAAACATACCACCATTCTTTAACAGCATAATATTTTCTCCCCTATCTAAATAGTTACTATGAATATAGATGTACGGTCCAGTTTTAGGATTATGTACTGGGAATTGTCTGACCCAATTCCAGTCATAAAACCATACTGCCCTATCTGTAACAGCAGCTTCAATATCCATCTCTTTAATCTTTCTAGGTGACTTATCAAGGTCATACAGCATAAATGCCCAGAATAACTCTTTGCCAGGGTTCTCATCTCTAAATCTATCAACTTGGTATTGATGTATCGTAAATCCATTTCGGTAAAGAGAATATCTGCACTTTAACTCTATGCCAATATTGTCACCGACTAGGTCTATTCCACCATTCGATGATATTGGGATATTTAAAGCATCACTCAGCCATATTCTATGACACATCTCGCTTTTAGTTGTAAAACCTCTAGATTTCATATTAAATAGAATACAGTAAGGCTTTAATATCTTTTTATTTTCCAATAACCATATTCAAAGACTCTATTGCTTCTTTAATAAATTCTTCCTCTTTGTCTATGTTAATAATAGCGCCAGCAGCACTATACGCATGTCCCCCAAACTCTCCACCGACTTTGCTTGCAGCTGCCTTGATTATTTCAAGCAAATTGATGTCTTCATTGTTCCTCAATCCTGTTCTTCTTATGCTAACCTTGGTTCTGTCATCTATGGTCCTGGCCATTCCAATAATAACAGTTCCTTCCTTGTACAAGTTGCTCCTTGATAATATCGAAGATATGGTTCCGATTAAGGCATCGTTTATATTCTCTCCAGCATTGATTATAACAAATCCTTCTTTTTCTATGCAGCATTTCTCCCTGTTTTTGTACAGCCAGTCCAATGAATCAATAATCTGCCTCCTATACTGTCCTAATAACTCAATTGCCTTTTCCCTGATATTTTTATTTCCAAGGCATGCTCCAATTCCTAAGCTAGGTTTGTTTAATCTGCCGCAAGCATTTAATAAAGTAGAAAATTCTTTGGCATCTCTTGTAGGACTTTCATCATCCTCATCCTTCAACAAGTAAATTGGTCCTAGAACATCCTCTGGATTCTTCTCAAACCCACCAATCCTCCTCAATACAATGCCGGTAACTAGTTTTTTAAGATCATCATGCTCCAGGTGTATGAGCTTCTTCCATTTGTTTCCTGTCTTAGGTTCTATATCAAGTTCATTAAGGAACTGGAATGCACCCTGCTCATTGCCTGTAACTCCTGGAATGTATGGGTCTGTGCTATACTCTAACACCTTATGCAACGGCTTTGTCTGCATGCCGAAAAACCTCAGTCCTTGCTTAACTTCTATCTTCCCGGACTTAATAGCGTCTTCAAGTATCTCGTGGTTAAGCTCGTTAAATCCCCTATTTTCCTGCACATCTCCGATAGCTCCAATTAAAGCAATGTGTGCCAAGTCTATGTTTTCAGCATTAAGGTTTTTTGCGAATAGGTAAGCAACCCCAGACGCAGATATGTCCTTGCTTCCATCAACTCCATAAATATGCGGATTTACTTGAATAAACTTAGTTTCATTCTTCTCTGGTTTATGATGGTCAAGTATCAGGACAAATCTGTCATATAATGCTTCTTCCAGCATCTGTACAGAACTGCTTCCTAGATCAGAGAATATGTAATATGGATAATTCTCTTTAGACAACTCATTGATTATATCTTTATTTAGTTGCCTTATTATATTCAAAGAAAATTTGATTTTCTCTCTTTTTAATGCTCTTACTAATATAGATGCAGCGCTCAATCCGTCAGAATCATAATTTCCAATTATCTTAAAAGGCTTGTCTAGATCTAGTTTTCTAACCTCTTCTACTGCATGTTTAAAAGAATTTTTGAAATTATTATATCCATCCATTTTATCAACCAAATGAATATAATCTACTAGCTTATATAGCTTATCAAAATTTTTATTTTTGATTAAACTTTTCTTAAAAGTTCATTTTCGCAAACCTTTTTCTTTCCGAGGTTTCTTTTTAAGAAGGCTCTACTCTAGAAGCAATTTGATATTTTCTCTGCTGTATGTCCAATCAGCAGGTAGTTTGCCTATTCTTTTATAATATTTAGTCAGTCTTTTTATCTTGCTCTCTGTAAGCAATAATCCTCTTCTGGTAGGCATGTCTTTCCTATTTTTCTCTAAATGCCTTAGAATATTAATCTCTTTCTTTATCAATGCAGCCATATCTTCTGGTATTTTAGCCTTAATCCCATTATCTTCTAATACCTTAGTAATTTT
>CAZTDM010000019.1:0-10156 GCA_964611795.1 Candidatus Woesearchaeota archaeon | reverse complement strand
GACTTTTTGAATATTATGGATATATTGCCTGATTTTAGGTTAATTAATTTTGAGGATTATGTAAGACAAAGTATCTCTAGGTTAGGTTGGAAACAAGCTACAAATATTTGTAACATAAATTCTGGTGATATATACAACTATTTCCGTAGCCAGAAAACTAATATCCCCATAATTAATTTCAGGAGTCTTATGAATGCTGCTAGTGTTGAATGGTCCCCATCTATTCTGTTTGTTACTAAAGGTACAAGTGTGCCAATTCCAGCAGTATTGCCTATGACAGGTGATTTATGTAGGTTATTTGGATATTATGTTTCTGAAGGATATAGTTCAGATATTAAGAATAGAGAAGGGGGTAGAGTAGTAATAACAAATTCTGATAATAGAATATTGGATGATGTAAAGAGATTAAGCTTAAATATATTTGGCATTAAGCCTTCACTTAAAGAGGTACATGGCTTAGGCAAAGCTGTTCAGGTTCATTTGGTTAGTAAGCCTTTAGCTACACTTGTTGATAGGCTTGGATTTGGCAGAACATGTAAAGAGAAGAGAATACCATCATTTGTTTATGGTCTTTCTAAACAGAAGATAGCTCAGTTTTTAAGAGGTATGTATTCTGGCGATGGGGGGTTTACAAGCTCTATAAAAAGTGGTAATTGCGTGAGATATTTTACAACATCAAAAAGATTAGCAGAAGATTTGATGTATTTACTTCTAACTTTTAATATTGTAGCTAGACTACGTTTTGTAAAGGCTAAAAAAACTAGTTATAGTGATCTTTGGATTGTTGAATTTAAAGATAGAGGCATGGTCGAAACTTTCTTAAATAAAATAGGTTTTGTTAATAAGAATCCAACTATATTGAAGAAGGCGTGGCAGCATACTAGAACAAGCACCGTTTATTTTGATAAGAGTTTATTACGTTTACATCTGAAGAAGTATCCTAGAAAGTTTAGACATCTATTTAGGTTTAGTAGATGTAGTAAAAATTATCTAGAGAAGGTAGTTTCTTCCAAAGAATGTGATGTGTCAGATGATTTAAGAACATTTGGCCTTGGTGAATTCTTCCTTGATGAGATAAAAGAAATAGAAGAAATTAATTTGTCAATGCCAGAACCAGTTTATGACTTATCTGTTGAACCTAGTCAAAATTTTGTTGGTGGTTTTGGTGGTATCTTGTTACATAATACAGAAGCAAGTGCACTTTTTGAGTCCATGAGGGTAGGTGCTTTGTCTAATGTTGTTGCGGGAACAATACATGGAGGTAGCCCATACGCTGTGTTTGACAGGGTCGTTAATGATCTCAAGGTGCCTAGGACCAGCTTTAAAGCTACTGACATAATAATAGTTGCAAATCCTATAAGAAGTGCTGACGGCCTGAAGAAATACAGGAGAGTTACGCAGATTACAGAGGTAAGAAAGAACTGGGAAAATGATCCTGAGAAAGAGCATGGGTTTGTAGATCTTATGAGATATAACGTAAAGACAGACCAACTGGAACCTACAGACGAACTGATTAATGGAGATAGCGAGGTTATAAAGGCAATCGCAGGAAATGTGAAGGAGTGGGCAGGAGATTGGGATGCTGTATGGGAGAACATATTATTAAGAGCAAAGATAAAACAAAAGCTTGTTGATTATGCTATCAAGCTGAAAAGAGATGACATACTTGAAGCTGATTTTGTGGCTAAAAATAATGATATATTCCATGAGCTTATAAATGATGTACGAGAAACACAGGGAAAGTTAGATAATAAGCTAGTGTTTAAGAAATGGGATGAGTGGATAAGAGCTTTCTTGAAAGAAAGCTCGCAAAGAACTGAGAAAAAGTAAGCTTTTAGGAAAAGTTTAAGCAAAAGAGCTTTTTTCTAAAAAGCTCGCAAAAAACACAACAAAAAACACAACAAATGAAAAAGAGGTAATTGTTTTGGACGATAAAGAGATTCTTAAAAAATACGAGCAGAAATTAAAAGACAGGATTAAGTTTAAACAATATGAAGAAGGGCCTGTCACTTCTAGAGAATATTCAATATTTAAAAAAGAAGTTATTGGAAAACAATATTCTAAATATGAAAAATTATGCAATTTTTGCGAGAAGCTAATCAAGATAAACCCTGGAAAGAAGAATATAAAAAAGATAGAAGATGCAATAAGAACTGCACATCTTAATATAACTCCTTATGGATCTACTGCATTTGCAATCTTTATTTCAGTGTTCTTTATAGTTCTTGCACTTTTCATAGCTGCATTCACCTGGCTGCTGACAGGAAGCTTTCATTTACTACTGCCATTTCTCCTGATACTCACTGGAATATTTGCCATAAAACCGTTGATTAACACACCAATTTATCTGGCTGCAAGGTGGAGGTTAAAGACAAGCAACCAGATGGTGCTTTGCATCCTCTATGTTGTCATGTACATGAGGCACACTTCCAATCTTGAGCATGCCCTAAAGTTTGCTGCAGACCATATAGGCAAGCCATTATCATTAGATTTGAGAAAAGTTTTTTGGGACATAGAAAATGGGAGGTATACAACATTAAAAGAGAGCTTGGACAATTATCTTAATGAGTGGAAAGATTACAGCATAGAATTTGTAGAGTCTTTCCATCTTGTAGAGAGCAGCTTGTATGAGCCAAGTGAAGCGAGAAGGACAGAGTTGTTGGATAAGGCATTAGATGTTATCCTAAATGGTACATATGAAAAAATGCTTCATTATGCCCAGGACCTAAGAAACCCAATCACAATGCTGCACATGCTTGGTGTAGTGCTGCCAATACTGGGATTGGTGATATTCCCATTAGTCGGCAGTTTTCTAGGGGGAGATATCAAGTGGTACCATCTTGCAATATTGTATAACTTTCTTCTTCCTGCAGTTGTTTACTTTGTAGGAAATAATATTCTTGCGAAGAGGCCAACAGGGTATGGCGAGAATGAGATTACAGACATCATACCGGAGTTTAAGCAACTGGAATCTCTAAAAATATTCGGCATCAGAACAAGCCCATTGTATTTCTCTATCATAATTGGTGTGTTCTTTGGAATGCTAGGATTAATTCCGCTGATAATCGGCATATCTAATCCAAACTATGACTTTGAGTTTGCGGCATTCGGCAAGTTCTTGGATTATAAGGAGGGAATAGGACCTTATGGATTTGGAGCATTACTATTAAGCTTCTTCATACCTCTGGCTCTGGCATTATCTATAGGGATGTATTATAGCATCAGAACAAGGAAACTGATAAAGGTCAGGGAAGCGACTAAGAAGCTTGAGAAGGAATTTGCAGGAGCATTATTCCAGTTTGGAAACAGGGTTGGAGATGGGATTCCTGTAGAGGTTGCGTTTGGCAAGGTTGCTGAAAGCATGAAGGGAAGCCAGAGCGGAACTTTCTTTGCAAGAGTAAGCAGGAACATAGGAGAGATGGGTATGGGAGTAGAAGATGCTATATTTGACAAAAAAATGGGTGCTGTGCTGCTATACCCAAGCAGCTTGATAGAAAGCAGCATGAAAATACTTGTTGAGAGCAGCAGAAAGGGGCCTAAGGTTGTTGCTAAATCTCTTATCAGCATATCAAGTTACATTGAGAAGATACATAGCGTGAATGAAAGACTGAGAGATTTATTGTCTGAGATAATATCATCTATGAAGAGCCAGATAAGCTTCTTAACGCCAATAATAGCGGGGATTGTAGTTGGATTAGCTTCCATGATCGTAAATATAATTGCCAGGCTAGGAGAGCAGTTCTCAAAAATTGACACTGGCGAGATTACACAGTTCAATGTAGCTGCAATTGCCGGATTATTTAAGATTGAGGATATAATCCCTAGTTATTTCTTCCAGATTGTTGTTGGAGTATATTTAGTAGAGGTTGCAATCTTGCTAACTAGGTTGTACAATGCTGTAGAGAATGGGAGCGATAAGCTTAATGAGAAATACCTTATTGGAAAAAATTTATATAGGAGCACAGGCCTTTATGTTATAATAGCAGCTGTTATAACCATAATATTCAGCTTATTGGCAAGAGGAATATTATCAGGAGTAAGTGGCATATAAACTTTTAGAAAAAGTTTAATCAAAATAGCTTTTTAGAAAAAAGCTAGCAAAAAAAGAACAAAAAAAAGAAAAGAGACAAAATGAATAAAAAATGGGTGATATTAGGAACATTATTAGCTGTACCAATAGTTTATGCACAGAGATTCAGCTTTCCAAATCTTTATGGCTTTGGAGGTTATGGTGGAGGACTTTTTGATCTTGGCGGGATATACTCACAATATCCTGGATTCATAGATTTTCTTGCATTTTTCATGATATTTTCCGGGATATCGAGACTTGTGTTCAGCAGATTGTTTCCCTCTGATAAGGTTGGAGTAAAGACTCTTTATGTCGGATTGGGTTTTGCATTGGCTTTTGGAGGAACTTATTATAACTACTTGTCATTAGCTCATTTTGGAAACTTTGCCTTTGCCTTCGCCATGATCATAGGAGGAATATCTGTTTATGGCATATTCATAATGCTCGGAATGAATAGGTGGCTTGCAATGCTGATAGCAGTGGCTGTCCTGTTGTTTGCTGCTCCAATATTTGCTGGAGTGAATGAAAACGCATTCGGTACAAATTTCTTGCCTGCAATATCTTCATCTTGGATATATACTATAGCAGGTGTGGCTATAATAATTGGATTAATATGGGGATTATTTCATATGATGAGAAATAGGACGAGGGGGGGAGGAAGCGGAAGTTCTCAGGGATTGCCAACTGTTTCTAGTGGAACAGGCTGGTTTAGAAGAAGATGGAGAAAGATGAACAAACCAGCTTCTATAGGAGAAACAAAAAGAGGAATTAATAAGAGGATATTCAAGCAATTTGATAAGGCATATGTCTCTTTTGAAGAAGGCCAGTTTAACATGATGGTCAATCTTGGGCATGCTATAGGGGACTGGCTGAATGAATATATTGCAGAGAATAAGGGTGGAAAAGGATATGATGAGTTTACGGGACAAAGAGATTCTGATGCTAGAAGAAAACAAGTAGTAAATATATTGAAGCAGTTAAGAAGCAATGCAAGATATCAGGCTAGAAGATTGAGATGGACAAGAAAACATGCTGATAGGTTTAACGATAAAAACATAAATGCAATGCTAAATACACTAGAAAAAGATGAGAGCGATTTCAGATTATATTTGTCTAAGATGTTTAATGTAGCTGTTAAACCTGCATTTGCTGACCCACAAGATATCGCTAGTTATTATAACAGCTTAAGAACTATAGCTATTGAAATGAGGGGGCTATACTCACAATTAAAGGGAAAGATTAAAGGATGACATGTCTAGAAATGCTGAAGGCAATGTTCTAAGAGTGATAGTAACCATCTTGTTGATACTTGGATTTATAATCGGGTTAAGCTATGTGCTCTGGAGGATATTAAATGTTGGGCTTAAATAAGAAAGGAGAAGATAGCACCACCTGGACAATTATAACTGCTATACTCATAATACTTGCATTTGCAGGATTGTTTGTTTGGATTGGCGGAGGATTCAAGACATTTGCAGGAGGAGCAACAGATACAGAAATATGCAGATTAAGTGTGCTGCAGAAGGCTAAGTATAAAATTGGAGAGACACCAATACTTGATACTGATCTAAGATGCCCTACTAAAAATCTTAACATCCTATATGGAAAGGATGAAAAAATAAGAGGAGAGGAAAATATAGTAGCTAAAAGCCAAAATGATGTTAAAAGAGCTATAGCAGACGAGATGTTTGATTGCTGGTATAAATTCGGCAATGGCGAGGTTGATTTTGTAAAAGGAAGGTTTGATCTAGGTGATGATAAAACTTGCTTTGTTTGTACAGATATTAGATTTGGGAAAAACTTAGTATCTAGTACAGCTATAGGCAATAGAATAGACAATTTTGAAGATTATCTTTCTCAAACAGGAATTCCGGGAAGAGATATAACTTATTGGGAATATTTTGGAGGTAGGATAGAGGCAGAGAATAATCAACCTAACATAAATATAAAATTGGATGAGCCACAGACTGTGGTGTTTGCAGTCGTGAAGGAAGGAACCTGGGAACGTTGGTTGACTGAGGCTGGAGTTAGTTTAGGGGTAGTTGGTTCAGGACTTTTATTCTTTTCTGGGCCACCAGGCTGGATTTTTGCTGCAGGAGTTGCATCCATTTTTGTAACTAAACAAGCAGTAGAGCTTAAAGACCAAGAAACAAGAATGTTCATGACTGTAGTGCCTTTGAAAGATACAGAAGGAAAATGCAAGATACTTTAAAACCTTAGAATGTTATTTAAGAAAAATCTTATTAAATGCTTTAATGAAAATAAGAAAATTCAAAATTTCGGACACTGTACCTGTTGCAAATTTGATTAGTAGAACATTCGCGACTTTTAATAATAAAGAAGGAACAAGGAAATCAGTTCAAAGATATATAGACAATTACAATCCAAAAAAGAATGATGTTAAAAATATAAAAAATGGGTTTTTGCAAACCCCTCTCTTTTTTGTTGCAGAGGATAATGGTAAAATAATTGGGATTGTCAGAGGGACAAAAAATAGAGTAGTAAATCTATTTGTCTATGGGAATTATCATGGAAAAGGTATTGGCAAAAAACTCATGCAGAAATTTGAGCGAGAGGCTAAAAAACATCACTCTAACGAAATAAGAATTAGAGCTTCCTTGTTCGCAATAAAATTTTATCAAGGAGTTGGTTATAAGAAAACAACAGCTATCCGAAATTTTAGGGGACTAAAAGTGCAACCTATGCGAAAGATCTTAAACTAAACTGTATTTAACGATCACTATATCTTATTCTGTCTGGCATGTACATTGTTAATGATAAAGTGATGTCTTGCAAGTCTCCAATGCCTGATTCTGACCTGCCTTTTTCCACATAAAATTCGGCAATATTCTCGCCACGAGTTAGATTTGGGCGGGAGAGGCGTGTTACTCTGCCATCCTTTATTATTTGGGGATCTAAGTCTTCTATGTCTATGCAGGCATTCGTTATAATATCATAAGGCTGGCGTTCTATATTAAAGCAGATGTCTATGGTATCACCTTTGTAATGCTGTAATGGAGGGAAGCGCAAGTTTACTATGCCTCTTCCATCAGAATAATACTTCTCATCTATTATCATTTCATTGTTTTTTCTTGCTCTTACAGTAACATTAACATTTGCTCCTACTATAGGATCATACGGCAATGGATTTTCTTGTGCAGATAACATGTTAACGCTATCCTTAAGCACAAGATTCAGGCCATGCAGATAGTGTTGAGTAATTTGATATTCTTCCTGATTATGTGACTGAGCATATCCAATATCTGGTTGAGAGTATATCCTATTTTCTAGACTTGGTCTTTGAATATAAGTGTCTGGTTCTTTAACCGCTTGTTGAATGTTATATGGATTGGTGTCTGATTCATCTGTAAATGAGCCGTCATCTTTTATTCTATTTGATGTAGGAACTAGGCTAAATGTAGACGTATCTATCTTCCATGCTTCCCCCCAACTTCTATGATCAGCTTGAGGTAAACTATCTTGGCCTGGAGCGTCAAACCAAGTTATGACTTCATAAACACCATCATTATCGATATCTTTTAGATCTAAACCTCCCGTATAACCTATCCCTCCATCTCCTTTTTGTTTTATATACTTGGGGTTGCCATTTTCTACCTTAATTATGCTAAAAACTCCATAACCGGCGTTGCCTTGGCAACACCTTGTAACTATCAATTCAAGAACACCATCATTATCTATGTCACCGACTTTTATCTTTGTATTTGGGTAGTTTTCATTCTCTTTGGGAACAAAGTTGCTGAACACAGGATATTCTCTTGCTAGGTCTGCTAAAGAAACTTCTTTTAGGGGGTTAGTTGCTATATTGTCAGAACTCTTAGAAGGAATATATTCTGTTATTGATGATTTCTTTTGACCATATTTGATGGATATATCTTCTAGAGCTTTGTATCCGCCATATACTGCTGCTAATCCAATTACAGCAGCTCCAATGTGCTTTAATACTGGTTTCATTTTGTTCATTTTACATTCACATGATTTACAAATACCCTTGACTTAGATTTGTTCCCATCTATATATGTGTAATTGAAAAGATACTCTATGGTATAATTCCCAGGTATTGTGGAGGAAGTAGTGTCAATGCAGACTGCATTTGGTATGGCGTATAGTTTTCCAGCTATATGCTGATCTTCCCATGGGAATGCACTATTTCCCGGACGTGCTTCCATGCTAAGCCTTTGAATAGAGCGTCTATTACCTAGTGGATCTTTGATATCATCTATTATAACTTCTAAGGATTTATATTTTTTGATAGACTGATTCGGGGTTACGATTATATTGAAACATCTATCCTTTTCTCCTCTTATTACATCTAACCCTCTTGTAGCATCTTGAGATATCCATTTTATAGGAGCTAATTCACTCCGGCTAGTGTTCTGATTTGCAGATTGTATTATTGAAGATGGATGTTGGGATAGTTCTCTTAACGGAGGCTCTACATTGTATAACTCTTCGATAGGCTGGAATGTTTTTTCAGCTTCCAGGATATATCTATTAAGATTAGATGCTATTTGATCCACTTCTACAGGTGTTAGATAATCTCTGGCATTTTTTGATATAGAAATTATATCCATTGGAATGCCTATGCCTTTTAGAGCATTTATTCCTATTAATTTTCCTATCTTGTTAGCATCGACTTTATTTACATCTTGCAGCACATTAGCATATGCTAATCCATATACTAAACCAGATCTCCAATTTGTGTAAAATTCATTAGCCTCTTGATATTTCCAGAAACCATTATGCTTGTCTAAAATTTCTTTTGCACTATCTATTCTTTGCGATGCTTGCAGGATCTCAACAATAGCTTTCTTATCTGCTCTTTTTTTATATTCTCTAGCATTGTCTGCTTCGTCTTTGAAGTACACATTTTGTGTCACTTCAGATATAAAATTTTGAGCGGCTTTCTTTGCTAAAGTCTGTATCTGGTTTGATTGAGATTTAACCGGCATATTAGGACTTTTAGTAGCAAGCAATGGTAGAATCATTCCACCTAGATAAGAAGCACCACTTAATGTATACTCTCCAAACTTAGTCATATTATAATATTTGCCGATTAGTGTATCTAAGTTATGGCTTTCGTTTGAAAGCTCTTGTTTAAGCGTAGGTTCTTTTGCAAAACTAGCAATTGTAGCTGTAAATGCCAGTTCTCTGAATAACTTTTCCTCATGCTGTTCGTCCCCAATTACTTCTATGTTTCTTGCATTCGGATTATTTATCCCACCACTTGTGATGTTCCAAGTTTTTCTTCTTGGATATAAGCTGTCTCTCTGCAATTGTGCCTGATAAACGACCTTATCTGATTCAACCATATATTGCTGAGAATCAGGTAACCAGGCGGCTAGTGTTGGATATGATAAAGATGCTGCCAGAATATATGCTGGTAGATTTCTTATTTTTGATTTCATGTTTCTAATCAATAATACCTAGGTTTTCAAGCATCTTGTATTCTTCTTCTGCACTTAACCTAGACGAGCCAGATGGTCTCCAGCCATTTTTTGTCCTAGAGAAACTTATTTTTTCTACATAGTGGCGTTTCATAGTATTTCCTGATTTTGTATAGTTTGTAGAGTATCTTTCTTCGTCGTTTGCAGCCTCGCAGTCATCAAACTCGACAACATAGGCTTCTGCATAATTGCCATGGATTTTTATTATCTTATCGACTAGCTCTAGTTTATGTGTTGAGCTTCCTTTAACATCGTAAAATTCTTTAGTTACTGTCCTGGTCTTTGTGGAATTTGGATAGCGTCTTGCTACATTGCTGTCTGTGGTTCTAAAGGAGTAACTATGGGTTACTTTTGTAGGAAATGTAGAGTTGATTAAGCCGCTTATCTCTCTTTTATTTGGGTCAAGAATGTTGCAGTTTAAGGCTGATGCGAAGGTAAAGCCTAGGAAGGTGTTTCTTATTATGTTTCTTATCTTGGTTTCTAGGCTTGTCATATATCAGTCCTATCAACCTCTTTTACAAGTAGATTCTTTAGTGTATATATCGTTTTTAAAGCTTTTGGTTAATAAGGCTCAGTCCTGAATCATAGCAAATTATATTAATATGATAACCCTTAGCCGTAA
>CAZTDM010000018.1:0-10582 GCA_964611795.1 Candidatus Woesearchaeota archaeon | reverse complement strand
AATATGATGTATTTGGTAGGATAAGCAAGGAGATAAGACCATTTGATAGCAATAATCTACCAACTAAAATTTATGAATACAAGTTTAATGGTACGGCTCCAAATAGGATAAAGGTAAGTAAAAGAGAGAAAAGCCTGCAAGCAGGAACTTTAGATGCCTATACATTTTATGATGGATTTGGCAAACCAATCCAATCTAAAGTTGAAGGCGAGGTTTATCTTTTAGTTAAAGACATTTACTACGACAATCTTTCTAGAGTTAGAAAAGAAAGTAATCCATATCCTATAAACTTCAATGATAACTATACCTCACCAGCTACTGCAATAAGTGGAATCAGCTATAATTATGATATCCTGGATAGAGTAGTTAAAATGACAAATCCAGACTCTACATCAAAAAATATTGCCTTTGACCATTGGAACATAACAGTTTTAGATGAGAACAACAATAAGAAAGCTTACAAGCTAGACGCATATGCTAGAATATCGATAGTAGAAGAGCATTATAACAATAGCCATGTTTACAAAACATCTTATGCATATGATGTAGCTGATAATATAGTTAATATAACAGACTCTAAAGGAAATGTCTTCAAATATAATTATGATACTATTGGTAGAAAGACAAGCATAAATGATCCTGATTTAAGAATATGGAATTACAGCTATGATGCAGCTAGCAATATTATAAAGCAGGTAGATGGCAGGAGCATTAGTGTAAATATAAGCTATGATAGTTTGAACAGGATAACTACCAAAAATAGCTCTGATGAAAAAATAAGATACAAATATGACACAAAACTTAATGGTACCTTGTCCAGAGTTATATTAGCTAAGTCAAACATTAGCTATGACTATGATACAAGACTTAGAAAAATAAACGAGTCTACAAGGGTTGATGCTCTGAAATTAAACACTAATTTTACTTATGATGCTATGGATAGGGTTACATCTTCTGGGCTGGCTGACAGGACTATTATAAACTACACATATAACAACCAAGGCCTGCTAGATTCTATCCCTGGCTTTATAAGCAATATAGACTACAACCAGAGAAATCTGCCTAAAGGAAGAGTATATGCAAATAGCTTAGCAACTAACTTTACTTATGATATAAAGAACTTCAGATTAAAGAAAATAGCTTCAGGCAGCAAGCAGAACATCAACTACATCTATGACAATGTAGGCAATGTGAAGAATATTAACGATACAATCAATCTAAGGAAAGAAACCATGATTTATGACAGCTTTGATAGACTAACTAGCTCATTAAGAACGGATAATAGTATTAAGAAATATTACCATAACTTTACTTATAATTCTATAGGCAATGTGCTAAACATAACTAAGGATGCAGATGAGGACTGGTTATTCTTCTATAATGGATCTAGGCCGATGCATATGCCTTACAGGGTTGCCTTAAGATAATCTGAAAATAAGACTTAGCTAGTGTCTGGATGGTAGACTGAGTTTAGAACTTCTTTTATCTTCTTAGATTTTTTTGGACCAAGCTTGTCTACATTCATCAAGTCTTCTTCAGATGCGTTAACTATTGCCTGTATGTTGCCGAAATGCTTTAGCAATGATCTTGCTAGGTTTGGACCTATGCCTGGGAGAGACTCTATCAGATATTCTTGCTGTTCTTTTAATGTCAATGGTTTTCTTCTGTCTAGAAGACTGATGTGGTGCTTACCTTTTTCTATGCGCTTGGCTATGACGGCTAGTACAGATGCTGTATCTTTGTAATTTTTAGTGTATAGCATAGGCACTTGAAAGTCTATGGCTATAGAAGCAAGCATGCCGCGAATTGCGTTAGGATGGAAGTCGCGCAATGCATAAAGATTTTCGTCTCCTTCAATTATCAATAAAGGTATTGAGAAATGCTCTTTCAGCATATTAAGCTGAGTAATAATCCTTCTGTCCATAATAGAATTAATAAAATCGTTCTGTGTTTTTCTTTCCACACCAATTGTGTGGATTTCGTTCTTACTATTTTTTGTCTGCAATACAAAATCAGCAGAAATAAGCTGCCTGATCTCAGTTTCTATCCCATGCTTTTTGAATTCTTCTACTATGCCGGATTTTCTTTCCCTATGGTCTATTATTATCTTTGTCATAGTTTAACTTGGACTGAATCTCATTTTTCTGTTTCATTGTATATAAGGTTTTCTTCATTTTCTTTTCTTTTCTTTTCGCTGTCCAATAATATGCTTCGTCTCTTGAATTTTTCGTGATTAGAAAAATTATCTTACCTGGTTTGACTCTGGCTACTCGGCCAGAGCGTTGGATAGCTCTTATTTCAGAGCTTACTGCATCGTAGAATATGGCTAGATTAGCCTCTTTTATTGATAAACCTTCCTCGCCTATGGATGTAGTGATAAGGACGTTGTTTATGCCTGATTCGAATGATGAGACAGCTTCTATCTGTTGTTTTTGTGTCATGCCTAGCTTTTGACCAACTAACCTGATAGGGGATGCATCTTTTATTTTTGAAACAAAATCTATAAGGTCTTCTACTGTGTCCCTGTAGTTTGCAAATAGGATTATTCTTGATTCTTTGTTTGAAGATAATTCTTGCTGAATCAGTTTTTTTAGTTCGTTTAATTTTGGATGTTCTAAGTTGTTCAAATTATCAATTAAGTCTTTAGCCTTAAGAAAATTATTATCTTTTAGGATAGCTTTTGCTGCTTTTGTTTGTTCTTTGGATAAAGAAGATAGGTATTTTCTTAATTGATTAATGCCTTGTGTTTCAAGCAGTTCGATAGAATGATCAACCTTCATTGCCTGCGCTACAAGAGAAATCCCCCAGAATGCTGTGGCATTTCCAGAATCTATTTCTCTTCTTAGAACAGCCTGCATGCTTAGCAAGTCTTTTCTTGACACTATGCTTGCTGGCTTTGTTAATCCATATTTTCTAAGTTCAGTAATCTTATCAAGATATAGCTGTCTTAACACTGCTTTGACATCAAGAAGCTCTTTTGGTAAGTCTACCTTTACATATTCTATATCTTTCTTTTGAACATAATCTTTTACGTCCAGATCTTCTTCGCTTCTAATCTCGACAGCTTCTATATTGAGATTTTCGCAAATCTCTGTTATTTTATCTTTTGTACCGCCAGGAGATGCTGTTAATCCTAGAATTAATGGATTTTTTGCTTGAGAAGCATAAGATGATGCTATGATTGTGTTTGCATATTTCATCCTGGACCTGTGCGCTTCATCTATACAGACAAGAGAATAGTTCTCTAATGAGATGTTGCCTCTTTCTAGATCAGATTCAACTGTTTGGGGGGTAGCAACAACTATTTTAGAAGAATCCCAGATTGCTTTTCTTTCTTCAGGATTAGTTGCACCTGTCAACAAAGCAACCTTATCTTTTTCAATGTTTATATGCTCAAGTCTTGTCTTTAGATGCTGGTTGCATAATGGCTTGGTTGGAGAGCAGAGCAATATCTTTGAATCTGGGAACTTATTTAGCCTGGCGATTGCAAGCAAAAGGAATATGGCTGTTTTACCAGTCCCTGTAGGAAGAACAACTAGGCATGATTTTGACATGCATGTAGCTACTATATTTTTCTGATATTCTCTAGGTTGAAGGTTTTTTATCTCTAGCATTTAATCTTAATAATAAAGTATGTTGAAAAAGCTTTCTACTTAATAGAACTAGCTAGTTTAGCTGTATTAGAAGGTGATTCTACCATATTTTTGCCTATTTTATCTTGTCTTGCTGCTTTGACTTTATAGTAATTAGTATCTCCAGATGGTGTTTTATCTGTGTAGGATTTGCTGTTTGCTGAGATCGTTGCTAATGGTTTATATGAGAATGGCTCGCCAGTTGAGGATCTTTCTATTATATAGGCTTCTTCTACTAAGCTTTCATCTGTCCATGTAAGTAGATTGCCGGTAGATGTAGCTGTGACTATTAAGTTTGTTGGACTGTTTGGTGGTGGTGGTGTGTATCTTCCTGTTTGCTGATTGTCATGGCCTATCATTTTCCATTCATGATGCTCTTCTCTATTTGGACCGGGCATATTGTATATTGCTATTATACCACCGTAGTTAGCATCTGTTATTGCTACTGCTACATCTACTAGGCCATCGGCATCAAAATCGCCAATAACTGGTGCACCTACATCTCCAGTTTCTCCATATAGGCTCTTTGGATATTTTTTTAATCTTGAGGCGTCATGGGTATGGAATGCGTCTATGCCTGGAGTTTTACCTATTGTGCTTATAAAACGAGTGCCTAGAACAGCATCCAGCTCACCATATCCACAGTCTCCAAGTACAGCCGAGGCGAGTCTATTTGTAGGGGATAGTGATTTATATCTTGTACCATTTGCGTACCAGATAGTATCGCCTATGGCTACTTCTAGTCCATTATTTGGATTTCTGTCTATATCACCTATTGCAGAAGATAAAGTGTTAATGGCTTCTGTCTTTCCACCCTCCCAGCCTGGTAGATAAATTCCGTTTGATTGGATGACGTTTGAGCCAATGATTACTTCTAGCATTCCATCTTTATTTAGATCAGCAATAGATGGTTTTGAGGTTGAGGAAAAGCCGCCAGCGCCGTTTGTGTTAGCGTTAGTGATAAGTTTTGCTAGATTAACTTTATGCAAACCTGGGAATGGTGTACCATCGGCATGCCATGCATAGGTTTTATTATAGCTTTCAGTTATTATTTCTAATGAGCCATCATTGTCTAGATCTGCTACTGATGGTGAGGAATAGAATGAGGTATGATCTAATGTCTGAGGCCATCCGGGTAAGAGCTGTAGGGCATTATTAGTATATTGATAGATATATATTGCTGCCTTTGTACTACCTGATCCAGTGAGGCCAAGGATTATGTCAAGCTTTCCGTCTCTGTTTATATCGGCAAGAGTTGGGGTTGCCCTAAATTCTCTTGAAGATGATGGTCTAGATAGCGGGAAGCCAGGCAGTAGGGTTCCACTTGGGGTATATGCATATAGCTTGAGTATATCTGCCCAGATTATTTCTGGGATATTATCGCCAGTGATATCGCCTATAGATGGGCCAATATATGTAGCTGTTGTTTTAGTAGTTTTCCATTTCAAAGTGCCATTTATGCTCCATACATAAAGTTCGCCAAAGTGTGTTACTATGAGTACTTCTTTCTTACCATCATCGTTTAAATCTGCTAGTACTACTGAATGTGTTATTGGTCCGACCCGTTTTGGCCAACCTGGCTTTGCTGTTCTGTCTATTATTACAGGATCTGTAACTACAGAGTTGGTATTGTCTGGTAATTGGACGACATACATTACATTATAACGGCTACCATCTGGTAGATTTGTAATGTCCCAATTAGCAAGAGTTCCTATAGATGTTAATGGAGTAGTTATCTGCTTAGCAATAATAGTCGGGATAACATTTGGTGAGAGGAGTTTATTATAGTAGATGCTATATGATTTAATATTGCTGTTTGTTCTACCTTGCATAATAACATTAGTAGATTGTGAGAGATAATCGCGGAATAACGGATATGTCAATGAGTTGTTATCAACTATGGCTTTAAATGTATCCTGTGAATAGACAGTACCTCCCAGGGTTATATATTGGATGGTTATATTATAGGTTCTGGTCTTGATGGGGGTCCAGTAAAATAAGCCACCAGCATTGTCGATGGTAAATTCTGGAGGTGACCCAGATTTTATTGTAAAAATACCGGTTGGCTCTCCACAAGAGAAGGGTTGTCTATTTGTGGTTGCTCTATAGTCTACAGTGAAACCAACATGTAATAGCATGTCTGGAATTGGATTAAGTGCTATAGGAGTAGCACATGTTGGTATTGGGTATGTTGTAATATTTACGGTATTTGGGGTGGAGTTTTCTATCGAATTATAGGCGCGAACTCTATAGTAATAGTTTTTTGATGAGGATAAATAACTGTTTAGATAGTAGTTCTCTGAGGTTGTAGCTATTAAGCTAAATGGCCCAGTAGGAGAGGTTGAGCGTTCAATTATAAAGCCAATATCATTATCAGAATTATCTTTCCACTTGAGAATAGCCTGAGAATTAGAAATACCGCTGGCTGAAAGATTGGTTGGCGGGTTGATGACTGCGATACTTGTTGTAGTTGTTGAAGTAGTTGTTGAAGTAGTTGTTGAAGTAGTTGTTGTACTAGTAGCTTGCCATGTTATCTGCAACAGAGGGTTTGTACTAGTATAAAAATCTCTTGAATAATATCTAGAATAATCTATTGAGGTTGAGTTTAAGCCAAAACTATATAAGCCATTTCCGATTATAGCAGGCGTAACATCAAAAGCAAAATACCTTTGTGCATTACCAACAACTAGGCTGCTTAACACATTATTATCAAGTTTTGGCCTATTATTCCAAGTTATACTTGTTTCTATCCATGTAGTGTCTTGAACTCTATGTACCTCAGTACATGGATTAGTGATATTAGCATATGGAGCAGAGCAACCTTTATACATTCTTAAGAATAATTTAGCATTTAACACATTGCCATTAACACCAGTAACATTAAATTTTAGATATGAGATTATAGCTTGAAAAGCTGCACTTTGACCTCTTACCAATAACCAAGAGGTACCATAATTACCTGTCGGGACAAGCTTATATGTAAAGCTATCAGCTATAGCTGTGTAGTTAGTCTTTATAATAGGTTCTGAAGCTAGAATAGAGCCCACTTCTTTTTTAACTATGTAACCTGTAAAAAAATTCCCAATTAGGAGTCCACAGATAAATATGCCAACAATTACTAATAAATTCTTTTGATTTTCCAATATTTCACCTCTCTTTATTTATCCGATGTTTAAAGTATTTAAAATTATTTGTAGCTTAGGAAATAATGATAGTTTGCTGTAAGTATTATTGCAAAGATTATAGCCAGGATTATTGTTGCAGCTGTACCGAATAGAGACAGCATCAATGCAGAAGCAATTACAAATACCATGTTAAATACATAGAATGTTTTTCCTGCAAAGAAGATTTTAGCACCATCTAGATCTGCCAAAGGAAGCATATGGAAAAATGCAAGCAATGCGTTGATCGTTACAACTTCATTTAATGCTGGATTTAATGGTGTCAGGAACTTGAATAAAAATGCTATACCTAAACTAGTCAATACTGCAGATAATGCGATTTTAGCTTCTTCACGCTCTGTTAAATGAAGATATTTTTTACCAGCTCTGTGGATAAGCTGAGTAGAAACTATGAAGATACCAGATGCGATAAACGGAATCTTTCCAAGTGATATAAAGGCTATTAAAACAGGCAGGATTACACCTATTGGGAGAGTATGTATTGTAAATCCGAGAAACTTTGCTGGCAGCCTTGTATGCCTGCCGATGCCGATTCTTTCCATTTCCCACATTCTAAATTCTGTAACGCAATCATAACGAGAAGCAACAAGTTTCCTGACGATTTCTTTTGCCAGAACAGAGAAGATTACTATCAATAATATCCTGAAGAAATTTGTAAGCCAGAAACTAAGCTGGAATGATGGGCTTCCATCGTCAAAGGCAAGGGCGAAAGTAATTGCTAGTAGAGATGCTGCTAAATGCTTTATCTCGGTTTTAGTAAAGTTAATTTGTATTTTGTACCACCCCTTTCCCGCTTTATTAGATCTAGGATTTCTTCTTCGTGGCCTGCGCCGACTATTGCAAGTACCTTTTTATTGGTATTCATCAAGGTATATAAACGTTTTGCCATAACTATGTTTCTATCCACTATCAATGATGAATAGAGAGATGGGTAGTGCAATTTCAACTGCTTAGTCAGCTTGCTAATTATTTCCTTGCTAGGAACCTTCCTGAGATCTACCTTAATATAGCAGAGACAAATACCTCTCCCAGGAACCTTAATTTTTCCCTTAATGTCATTCTATCTGAAATATTCTTCAATGTTATCTTGATGTCTTGATCTATCAACGCAATTTCAAGCTTGTTTTCGAATGCTAATTTAACTGCAGCCTTCATCTCATCTCCTGGAGACGTGCCAACAATCTTGCCAAGCCTTTTTTCTATTATTGAACCTATAAGATTGAAGACATAGCCTTTAAAACCTATATGCTTAATGTCTTTTAGCCTTAATTTTTTCTTATGATTATAAACAAGAGAGTTAAACCTGGGAAGATCCAGCTCTAGTGCTATGGTATGCGGCTTATAATGCTTAATAGCTGCCTTAACTTCCTTTATGCTCTCTATTGAAATGTGAGATGTACCAAGGAGAAGTAGGTTTTTGTAAGATTGCATGAGAGTATAGAAAAGTATTTAAACTTAAAAATGTTTGCTTGAAATTAGTGGAGGTTAAAAAAAGATGTTGAGAACAAGGAAAGTGACTGATGCCTATAATATGGAAGTTTATGTCGAGACTGGAGAGCTATTCGGTACTATTGAAGAAGGAATATTATCTGGCAATAAGGTAACAGGATGGAGAGTCAGAGCAACAAGAAATTCTGTTCTTGATAAAATTCTAGGTGGCGCTAAGGGTGTAATAGTCCCACATCAGCTTGTAAGAAGCATTGGGGATGTCATGATAATCAGCAAGGCTGCAATACCGAGCTATGACGAACCTGTTAAAGAACAAGCACAGATGGAATCTTAATTTTTTCAATAATATTATAAATTCTTAATTATTTAATGTTCTTATGCCTTGGAAAAAACTTAATTCTGCTGTACAAGTTTATAGTATTCCAGTTTATAAATCAGACAGGCCTGTAATGGCATTGTCTGTTCTTAAGGATAAGAAGAAAAATAAACTTGGAGTTGTTCGCGAGATTGTAAGGAGAGAAGGGGATGTTGCTATTCCTGGATTTGTAGATATGAGCAAGCTGTATATTGTTAAGAGCAAAGATGGATTGAAATGGGAAAGAGTAAAAGAACTTAAGATTAATGGAATAGACAAAATAGTAAAGGAACATAGGGATAAGGAACTTCTATTTATTGGGTTGGAAGACCCGGATATATGGATAGACGAAGAAAATAAAATACACATTTATTATACTATTGCATACAAATTGATTAATGAAGATGGGTTTGTTACACATTTAGGTCATGCAGAGGGCGAAGATTTAGATAGTCTTGCGGCAACTGAACCGGTGTTGTCTCCAGATTTAAGCAATGTTGATACTATATCTGGATTTAAAGAAGCAGCAATATCTCCTAAAACCTTTGATTTTGGAAGAATAAACCTTACTGAGAGTGGATATGGCTCAGGGTTCGGGAGTGATGGAGTATGTACTATAATTGCTGCAAAGGCGAAAGACATGGGAAGGCCATGGGAATTCTTGAAAACTGTTGCTGATCCCACTAAATTAGGATATGCTTGGGCCAATGGACATCTTTCGCCTGGACCAATTTTTCCTGAGAGCTTCATAAGCTATAAGGGTTTGCTGGTTGGGATTGTAAATGGGAGAGAGAAGACAAAAGAAGTTAATGGGCAGAAGATATTTGGCAGATTCTCTATAGGCTTGATGCTATTCAACCCAGGGACAGGAGAGATACCTTGGATATCTAGCAAACCTTTGATAAGCGATCCAGATGCAAGAACAATAACATTTGCAAGTGATTTTCTGAGACTAAATAAGAATTCCGGCATATTATATGCACATGTTGATGATTCTTTTGTTAGAACTTATAAGATAGATGCTAGAAAGCTTACAAAATTCTTGCCAGGTTCTATATAGCAGAACATATAGAAATGTTTAAATATTAATCCAAAGTAGATATGTATATGGCATCTCCTTTGGAAAATTCATTAAATTTCTTAGATGAACTGGGGTTCTTTGATGTTGTATTGCCATTTTTGCTTGTTTTTACCATAGTATTTGCTGTTCTTGAGAAGACTAAGATACTCGGAGTAGATGATGAGAAAAAAACAAAGAAGAACCTTAATGCAATAGTTGCATTTTCAATAGCATTATTTGTTGTCATAACCAAACAGGTTGTTGTAACCTTAAGATCTTCCTTGCCACAGATAGCATTGGTGCTAATAGTTATTGTTAGTTTACTATTACTCGTAGGCAGCTTCTTTACAACCAAGGAGTTTGATTACTTTGCAGAGAGCAAGGCTTGGAAAGGATTCTTGGCAATAGTTATTCTTACAGGAGTTTTGCTCATTTTCTTAGGAGCAGTAGAGACTGAAGGAGGAGATAGCTTTTTAAGGATAACATGGGACTGGATAAGTGAGAATATAGGAACAGGAGCAGGAGCTGTGTCAACAATAATCATTGTTGGAGCGTTGGTTGCTGCAATAATATTTGTTGTTAGAGAACAAAAAAAGAGCTGAATATGGCATTTACATTATTTCAATTGTTGAGTGACTGGGAAAACATAGGATTCTTCCATGTAGCTTTGCCTTTCTTATTAGTATTTACATTGGTGTTTGCTGTACTGCAGAAAACTAAGATACTCGGCACAGGAAGCAAGAACTTCAACGCTATTGTAGCATTTATCATAGGTGCATTGGCTGTAAGGAACCAGGATATAGTCTTCCTGATACAGAGATTTTTGCCTAATGTAAGCATGTTTGTTGTAATTGCCTTAATGTTCTTATTGCTTGTAGGAATCTTTGGCGGAGATGAATTTTCT
>CAZTDM010000017.1:0-11156 GCA_964611795.1 Candidatus Woesearchaeota archaeon | reverse complement strand
GAACAGACAAATAAAATATAGGCTTAGGGTTAGTAATAAGAAAGTTTTTGATCACTTTTCAAATTATATCTTATATAAAAGTCAAAGCAAACACAATACTGTTAGACTAATAAATCTAAACTATAACAAAAGGTTTAAAATTGGTTTTATCAGAGGCTTAATTGATACAGATGGCTCCATTATAAGAAGAGATAATAGTATCAATATAGTATATTACACTACTTCTAGAGTTTTATCTAAACAGTTTGTAGAAATACTTAAAAGATTTAATATTAACACTAAAGTTAACGTTCGTTTACCTAGCGGCAGAAATAAAAAGTCATTATACGCAGTTAGAGTTTATTATTTAGATACAGATAGGTTCTTAAAAGTATTCAAACCATTTAAAACGAGAAATTTGGGCCTGTAGCTCAGTCCGGTAGAGTGTTCGCATGGCATGCGAGAAGCCGTGGGTTCAAATCCCACCAGGTCCACTCAATTATATCTGCACGGGCTCGTAGTTTAGTTGGTAAAATGCCACGTTCGCAACGTGGAGACCCCGCGTCCGAATCGCGGCGAGTCCATTGATAAAATATATATCCAAAAGATAATATTTGCCTACACAACTATTTATAAATCAAAAGTATAAATGAGAATTTATGGGAGAAGAATACAAACTAGATTTTATCAAATTCCTTCTTAAAACTCAAGCCTTAAAAATTGGTGGAGAATTTAATTTAAAGAGCAAAAGAGTATCTCCATACTTTGTTAATATAGGGGATTTTAATGATGGAAATTCATCTAAATTTCTTGGAGAAATGTACGCAAAAGCTATCATAAGCTCTGGAGAAAAAATAGATTTATTGTATGGTATCCCAGAAAAAGGCAACGCATTAGCAGTTTCAACAGCAATAGGCATGGCTAATCTTAGCAATAATATCCCATGGTTTTTCACAAGAAAAACTCCCAAAGAATATGGAGAAGCATCAAATCTTAAGCCAGAAGGCAGAATTAAAACGTTAGTGGTCGGCAGAGCTCCAAAGGAAGGTCAATCAATTGCACAATTAGATGATGTATTTACAGTAGGCAATGCAAAATACGAAGCAAGAGACACTTTGCTTAGTTTAGGTAATTTTAATTTGCCATTATTGGCGATAGGTGTAGACAGGCAAGAAGTTGATATTTATGGCAAAGACGCAATAGAAGAATATACTGCAAAGACTGGAACAAAGGTAGTCTCGATAGTGACTGCTTCTGATATCTGGCAATATGTTAGAGGAAGTTACCTCGGTTCGGGAGTTGTTTCAGATGAAGCGCTTGAGCAAATGTTTAATTACCTAAGAGTATATGGTACTCCTAAATCCAAACATATGTTTGTTAATTTAGAACAAAAAATTATAGAAGAAGATAAAAGTGTAATTCCTGCTTGTGATGTAGAATCTCTTGAGCAATTTGAAAATTTAGTGAAACAAACATCTGGAGTAGATGGAATTGGTGGTTATAAGATAGGCTTTGAGCTCGGACTAACATACGGGCTTGAAAGAGTAGTTGAAACAGTAAGAAAGCACTCTAATAAACCTATAATATATGACCATCAAAAAGCTGGAACAGACATCCCAGATACAGGAAAGAATTTCGCAAGAACTATGAAGAAAACTGGTATAGATACAGTCATATTTTTCCCACAATCTGGACCAGAAACAGAGAGAGCCTGGATATATCAAGCATTAAACCATGGGTTGAATATTATTGTTGGTGGGAGAATGACCCACCCTGCTTATTCAGTCAGTGAAGGTGGCTTCATCACAGATGAAGGAGCCTTAGACATTTATAGGATTGCAGCACGGGCTGGTATAAATAATTATGTTGTTCCTGGAAACAAACCAGATATAATAAAGCAAATAAGAGAAATAATTGAATCAGAAGGTATCTCACCTGTGTTTTATGCTCCGGGGTTTATTGCCCAAGGTGGAAACATCACTGAGGCTGCTAAAGTTGCAGGCAATAAATTCCATGGAATTGTTGGCAGGGGGATTTATGCAAGTAATGACATGAAAAAGGCAGCTTTAGAGCATACTTCTCAGCTTAAATAGCCAAATTCTAATTAAGGGACCTATAATAAAATTTATAATCTATAAAAATGCTTAGATAAATATGGAAAATAAGTATCATAGGAATATAGTTGGCTGGGAAGAAATTCTCAAAAACCTACCAAAATCCTACAAAAAGTGGTTCGCAGAAGAAAAAAAGTTTTTTAGGAAATATATCAAAAAAGACTCAAATGTGCTTGAGATAGGTTGTGGGAACGGTAGAAGTCTTATTGATATACTAAAAATAACTAAAAATATAACAGGCATTGACAACGATAAGCTAGCAGTTGAGCATACCAAGAACAATCTTAAAAATATACTTCAGTCAAAGATAATTTTAGCAGACGGTAAAAATTTACCTTTTGAAGATGAATCTTTTGATTTCGTTACATGCATTGGTACATTTGCTAATTTGGGAAAAGATAAATATGCAATTTTAAGCGAAATGAAAAGAGTCTTAAAATATCATGGGGATATTATTATTAGTGTATATTCAGAGAAAGCCTTTCCAGAAAGAATAAAAATATATAGAAAAAACAAATTCAATATAAAAGAAGTTAAAAAAGATGGGACTGTTATCTTTAAAGGTAAAAAAGACATAATCTCAGAGCAATTTTCTAAAGAAGATTTGGCAGATATATTCAACAAAGCCAAATTAAAAATAAATGTAATTAAAGACGCAGGAATCGGTTATATCTGCATGCTTTCAAAGCAATAATATTTATAAACCTCAAAGAAGCCAGATAGTAAGGTTTTCAATATGGGAAGTTTTATATAGAGATATATTCTATAATGTATATATCAAATAATATAGTGATGACAAATGACCAAACTACAAAGCATAGTAGATAAATTCTATACATTCATCTACAAAGGTGCAACTGCGTTTCCAGGTAGTAGTGATTTAATGCACACAGGTATTATAGGAACTACACCATTCTTAGTGGGTAAATATGGTGCTGAATACTTAGGAAACTGGATACCACAATTAAAAGATCATTCTGTATTAGCTGGCTATGCTACTTCTGCTTTGTCAGAGTTGTTATGGCAAACAGTAATTGAACCAGCATCAAAATATGCTTACGTCAATCCGATGAGAAATTTAAGGGGCATTCCAGAGACAGCAGTAGGAGCAGGTTTAGCCCATCTAATCACTAAATTTATTAAGTAAATTGTTTAAACAAATAATCCTAATGATAAAGATAAGTTTTTGATTAAACTTTTACTAAAAGTTTACATAATAAGGTTTATAAATAATCAGCCCCCTAGTCTCAGGGGGTTGATATGGAAAAATTTGTTCATGCAGGAAATATTTCTGACTTGAAGCCAGGAGAGAACAAAGTAGTAAATGTCTCAGGCAGAGATGTGGCATTGTTCAACGTCAATGGAAAGTTCTATGCAATAGACAATACATGCAAGCATCGTGGAGGTCCATTAGGTGAAGGAATACTTGATGGGACTACAGTAACATGCCCATGGCATGGCTGGCAATATGATGTAACCACAGGAAAGTCTACTTCAAACCCACCAGAGCATGTAGCTAAGTATCATGTAAAAGTGGAAGGTGAAAAAATCCTGATTTCCTTAACCTAATATGATTCTTTTTTGCGACATTGGAACAATTGAAGATTTGAATGCAAATGATTTGTCAAATAGCATAAAATCTAAAGAGATAATCGGCAATCTAAGAGCAATTACAGAATATGCGAGAATTAACAATATCCGAATCATAAGTTGTATGGATGATAGTATAAGCAATATAGATAGTGATATAGCAAAAGAGAAGATAGATGCAACTATGCCTGAAAATCCACTGACAATCAGTCTATCAGAGAAAAAAGATATAGAGTTTAAAAGCATACTTTTAGAGCATAATGGCGATATTTTTATAGAAAAAATAAACAATGATATCTTCCTAAATCCTAATCTTAAAAATGTTATTTCATTCTACTCAGCAAAAGAGGTTGTGTTATATGGAATAACCAAGCCAGAAGAGATAATAAAAGCTGCGTTAGTGTTCAGCAATCTAGGTATTAAAACTAAAATAATTGAAGATGCAATGCTCCCTATTAATCTGATAGATGTTAAAATCAAGAACCTTATCGAAGAAGCTATTAAGAATGGCATGTCAATCATTAATACAAATAGCCTAATGGAGCATTAAATGGACTGCATATTTTGTAAGATAGCAAAAAAGCAGATATCATCTGCAGTAGTGTATGAAGACAAAGATTTCTTTGCTTTCCTAGATATAGACCCAGTTAATCCAGGTCATACATTAGTAATCCCGAAATCACATTATCAGACATTTCTCGATTTGCCAAAGAAAGAGCTGTCTAATATTAACATAGTATCTCAAAAGTTAGCTGCTGCAATAATGAAAGCAACAAAAGCGCATGGTTTTAACCTCGTAATGAACAATCATCCTGCAGCAGGTCAGGAAGTAAATCATGCCCATTTCCATATAATTCCAAGATTTGAAAACGACAACAAGCCGTTAAGGCAGTTACAAACCAAATACAAAGATGGCGAGATTAATATAATAGCAGCCAAAATCAAAAGTCTTTTATAAGCCTATTTCTAAGCCTATTTCGGCGCTGTAACTTAGCCTGGCAAAAGTACAGCTCTCATAAGGCTGTTATCGGGGGTTCAAATCCCCTCAGCGCCATATAAGAATTAGGTCTATAATACCTCTGTCTTTGCGAAGGTATATTTTTAATAGATTTATCATATAATTTAGAATACTTTATGAAAAGATTCAATTTAATTATTTGTTTAGGGTTGACAAACCCAACACTTTCTATAAACACATCAATGTTCTTTCTTCCATTAAATTGAAATCTGTATTGTTGTTGCGGATTTCTCCAGAGGGGGTTTGGCTTGCTTTTAGATAAATAAAGGTGACCTTTCATCTCTATTGAGATTAAATAGTCATAAATCTGTTTAATCAAATGTTTGTGTATTACTCTAAGTTCTATTCTAGGATAAAATTTATTTGGATTCTTTGTCAGAACTAAACTTCCATCAGTAGCCATAATGCCTTGCACAACATATTTGAGCAATTTCTTTTCATAAAATATCTGAGGAATAGTTATTAATGGACCTTTCTTTCCTATTGGAAATCCCAAAGAGTGAATTTCATTTAGAAACAATTTGTCATAAATATGAAAATCTATCCTATTTCCTTTAACTGTAGTTCTATAGTGTGTCGGCTTTCCTCTAAGTTTAGATATTAAGGGTGTTAAAACATTATCATAAAATGGAACATCGTCTTTTAGATTTCCAGTTATTGCTATAACATATTGTCCGCCATATCTACCTAAACATCCGTCGCCTAAAAGAACACCATAGAATAATGCCAAATCTTTATCTATTTTCACAATATATAGAAGCATTCTAACTATTTTAATATTTTCTAACTACAATCTATATTTAAGAAAGATGTGGTCGATATTATTTCTTATCAACAAACTTTACAGGCGTTCCTATAGAAGAGCCATGCATATAATGCACTACTGCATCAGCACCAACTTCCTTAGCTTTAAGCCTTAGCATAAAATCCGAAGTAAATGGACCTATACTTTCTTCTTGAACACGGACATAGCCTCTTTCATTATCTGCTTCAATGAATGTTTTTGGAGTCTTAAGGTCTACTAATTCTAAACTCCTACCAATCTGTTTAGATACTTCATCAATAGAACCCTGATACAAATTTATATCAGATACAGACTCTTCCAATTCATTAACATAATTTTTATACATAATTCTTCTAATATCGCACACACGCTCTTCATACCACTTTATATCATTCATCAAAGATCTTTTACCCAGTATTCCTTCATATATAAGATGCCAAATGCCATCAACCCCACTAGTAATCCAGGGAGCAAAACGTATCCAACCGCCATAAGAAGCATAACCAAAATCCCATTCTTTCGGGAAATTATACCAGAACGGCTTAGCAATCTTTTCTTCAGACAAAGTTTTTCCATCATTTAGATCATTAACCACATGATACAGGAACTTATTATTCCTGCCGAATATATCTACATTTCCAGATTCTCGATTTATGTGGAATGCATCAATAACTTCTAATCTTTTATCTAAATTTTCCATTAATTGATAAATCTCTTATTAACTATAAAAGCATTTGTATAGATAAAAATATATTATACTAATCCCCATACCATCCAAGCTTTTTAAGATCGAAGATATGCCTTTTCCTTACTTCATTTATAACATTCTTGTCCCTTATTGCAATTCTAAGTATATCTGCACTTTTTTCCCCAGACAGTATCTGCGGCACAATAACATAGTCTGCCCCAGCCTTGTATAGCATAAGTGCGTCCTCGCCATCATTTGCCGTCAGTACAACCCTAACTTTTTTATTGGCAGCTTTTATTCTTTTTATCAGGACAATGCTGCTATTCTTGTCTGGAACAGTAGATATCACAAATTCAGCCTTGTTTAATCTGAGCTCATCAAATAGTTCATAATCCCCCATGTCTCCATATATGCACCTTATACCCTCATGTTTTAATTTTTTAATGACTGCAGGATCAAAATCAATAACTAATATTTTTTTATGCATCTCTTTTAGCATTTTAGCAATCCCGTATCCAAGCCTGTGGCATCCAAATAAGATATAGTCATGTTTCTCATTTATTTCCTCTTTGCTAAGCCTCTCAATAATCCATTTTTTAACGTCTCTTTTCTCAAATATGCTCAAGAACCTGCTAAGCCTATCATATAGCCATTGATTATACTCCACCATATAGACAGATAATGTTATAGTAACTACTCCAACAACAGTAACTAATGAAACTGTTTCTGCTGATATATGCCCTAATCTATAACCTAATGCCACTAGTATTAACGAGAACTCGCTTATCTGCGCCACAATTAATCCAGTAAAGAATGAAGTCCTCTTCTTGTACCCTAGCACCCCCATCAATATAAGCACAATTAATGGATTGCCTATTAGTACAAATAATGATAATATTATAGCAGTGCCTACCGGAATGCTTTGTATATTGTATGCCATCTGAGTTCCAAGAGTTATGAAGAATAGCACGATAAAGAAATCTCTTAAAGGCTTGATCTTATTGCCTATCTCCAGCCTAAATGGAAGGTTTGCCAAGGACAAGCCAGCCAGAAAAGACCCAATCTCTATACTCAACCCAAGCCAATTGGCTATTATTATAAACAAGAAACATAAAGCTATGCTGCTTAAGAATAATAATTCCTGGGATTTTGCTATGCTTGTAAATAATTTAGACAAGGCATATTTGCCTAGCAGCATAACAACAATAATAAATCCAATGCCTTTAGCTAATGAAAATGCTATATCTCCAGGAGATCCTGAGTTAACAGAAAAACCAGCTAATGCTATAAGAATTATTAATGCAATAAAGTCCTGTATCAATAATGCTCCTATAGATATTTTCCCATATAATGAATGCAAATCTCCTTTATCGCCCAGCAATTTTAATATTATTATAGTGCTGCTAAAAGTTAATGCAATTGATATATACAAAGACTCAACAATATTATAGCTCAATGCTCTCAGTATAAAATAACCGATAACAAACGTAAAAACCACCTGCCCAATTCCTACATAAAAAGAAATCCTGGCAATGTGCTTAAGGTCATTAAAATTAAGCTCTAATCCCACCATGAACAATAAAAATGCGATGCCTAGTTGCGCAAGCAGGTTGATATTATCAAAATCTAATATCTGGTTTGACAAGAACACTCCAAGAAGTAATCCTGCAACAATATAAGCAAGGATTAATGGCTGTTTTAGCTTATTAGCAAAATAAGAGAATATTGTGGCTGTTATTAGCAATAATCCTATGTCAGCTATGATATTGGGTGAACCTATCATAATTCCTCTTTTTATAATCAATTAACTTACTCGATATTTAAAGGTTTTGAAGAAAGTCAATGTTTGCATTCTGTAATTCCTTAGAATGAACAGAGATAAGCCACTCAAGGTCGTTGCATGAAACTCTTTTCCTTTTTGTAATTATTTCATTTATTTTTTTATAAAAGTTGTTAGTCTCTTCCTGAGTTTTACATTCAGCTAAAGATTTTCCATCAAAAAAGCCTAAATACCATGCTCTCCAAATAGTCTCTCCCCCTATCTGTCGTTCAATAAGAACATAATTTAAGTTTAGCTCCTCTTTTCTACTCAGATATATTTTCCTAGTTTCATTATCAATGGTCTCGATAATGCTTGGGTCATAACCATTAAACCCAGCATGTGTCATTACATCATGCCTAACATAATGAGGCAAACTTTTCATCATAGAAATTAATAAAAAGAAAAAGATTTATAATTATTTCTATGCTCTAAAGGTTATTTCTTCGAAAGAGTTATCTCTATAGTGCTGACTCTTACTTGCTTTCCTTCTTTATTCGTAAATTCCTCGCTGTCAATCTTCAGTTCCTTAAGCACTAGCTGATCTTTCAAGAATCTTTTGCTTGTAACTTCTGCAATGTCAACAGCTCTTGAGATAAACTTTCCTCTTGCTTTAACAACTACTTCCTTTGCACCTTGTGTTGTAAACTGCATTACGACTCCAGTCACATAAATACTGGGATAAAAGCTCTCACTTATATCCTTTCATAAATGGCTTTGAGCCTACAAATACGGTGTGTTCATCTCCCCCTTGTTTAGTTTCATCTCTCATTTTTGTCGCCTCCGATTTTCTGAAATTAAAGTCTTCTCAGTAAACAATAGTTTGACTTTATTAAGAATATATCAAGAGATATTAATAAGTATTATTATACTATAGAACAAGCTTATTTATCTCTTTTCATCAACCTAGTGATATATCCAGCAATAGCATTCCTAAGTTTCTTGCTTGGTATATCAGTATGTATTGCAACCACCTTCTTGTTCTCATCAAAATCTTTCTTAAATACATGCTTGTGAGTAGCTACAAGTTTGTGCGCTGTCCTCTTAATCAGCATCGTTTTTATTCTTCCCATAGAATTTTAGCCTATAATAGTATTTTTAAAGCTTTCTATCATATAGTAAAGACATGGAAGAATCACTAAAAACTACCTTAGACAGAGAAATGGAAAGGAGGGGATTTGTGAAATATACATATTTAGAGAAAGAAGGATTATTTGGTATTAGTATGCATGACAAAGATTTAATGGCTGAGGTAATGGCCCATAATGTACCATATATTGTTGAGCCAGATCATGAATACCAAACTAAATTCAATTCAAATATGAACACGTTGTATATTGATAAAAACCACATAGATAGGTTAAAATCTATTCTAGAAAAAAGGTAGCGAATTTAATATTATTCTTCGTTATTAGGCTATTTAATAGCTTTTCTCAAAAGTTTAGTTTCTTATGTTTCAGAAACGGTTTCCAGTGATATTATATATAAACCTCTATCTTGCTGATTCTCGGTGAACTAAATATGAAAAACAAACTAATGGTATTAACAATATTGTTTGTTGCTGCATTATTGCCTGCAGTAATGGCAGATAGTCTTACTGTAACGATAGATCAGCCGACAAACAACAGCATGCATCTAAGTAATGATGTATTGCTAAAGTCCCACATGAATGAAAATGGGACTCTGAAATATAAGTTAGATAGCAACTCTGATGTTGTTGTGTGCAATAATTGCTCAAACTTCCAAGTTACTCTAAATAACATGGCAAATGGCCTGCATACAGTTAAAGTAACTGGTGTAACAAGCAATGAGACAGACGACTCAACTATAAGCTTTAGCGTGAATGAAACTCAAGATCTGGTTGTTACTATAACTCAACCAAGCGAGAATAGTTTACATCTAAACAATGATGTAATCTTACGTGCAAGTATGAATACAGCTGGTACTCTAAAGTACAAGCAAGACAGCAATGCTGAAGTAACTGCATGTGCAAACTGTTCAACTTTTAGTGTTGTTCTAAGAGATCTAGCTAACGGACAGCATACGGTTAAGGTTACAGGCACTTCTGGTAGTAAGACAGATGATGCTACAGTAACATTTAGTGTAAACCAAAGTAAGCCTAAAGAAAATGAAACAGAAAAGCATAAGTTTGCTAAAGGCTTCCAAAAGCTTCCACAGCAGTTTGCTGCTGGCGAGGTTTCAGAGGCTGAGTTGAAAAGTATATTGCAATCAAATAGGCTAAATCCAGGTCTCCTTAATAGACTGGCAAGGACTGGGAAATTAACTCCAGATCTTATAGATACGATAATAGAAACTCAATTCCTGTCAGCTGGAAAAGCAGGCAAGCTTCTTGGCATACTTGGATTTGGAAGGAACAAAGTAGTTGAGACCTTAGCTAGGAATTACAATCTGACAGATGAGCAGCTAGCAAGGATTCTTGAGCGTTCTGAGATGCCTAAGGGAGCTATACAAAAGATGATCAAGGACATTAAGCTTGGTCAAAAAGCCATCAGTTCCTTGATAGAGAACCAGGAGCTTAATCCTGGAGTGATAAGGAAGTTAGTAGAGAGCCAAACTCTAACCCCTGGCAACGTTCAGAGGCTTATAGAGAATCAAAAGCTCAATAAGAAAGTAGTCTACACATTAATACAACAGCAGCTATTAGACAATGAGACTATAGAGAAAATCAAGGCCTATGGCAATGGAGACATAGAAAAACAACTAGAGAAATTCCAAGAAAAGCAAGATAAGAAGCAGGAAAAGCAACAGAAAAATGACGACGATAATGGAAGCAAAGATGGGAATGAAAAGTCCAAATCAGTTTCCAAAGGCAATTCTGGTAAAAGATTAAGTCTCGGTAAACAGAAAGGAAGAGATTAAGCTCACCCCTTTAAGGTCAGGTAGGGGCCTTGTCATACAGCTCCAATGGCTTGGCTCTTATCTTTTTTATTTTTCTTTTATTTCTTTCGTTAACGTTTCTTTTTGCTGAAGCTTTTCCTAAAAGCTTCTAAGAAAGGTTATCTTTTTATTTCTTTTTCCCTTAAGGCTTTTGTTAAAGGGCTTATTATCTTTTGATTTTATTTTTGATTTTTAATTTATTTGTAGCCATGTAAGGAATCTTTTCCACTATACCTTTTTCCTCTAATCTTCTTATTATCTTGCTC
>CAZTDM010000016.1:3027-11580 GCA_964611795.1 Candidatus Woesearchaeota archaeon | reverse complement strand
TTACCTTCTCCAATGATTTCAAATACTTTCTAAAAGTCCATCCTCCTCCAGTAACGATTATAATTTTTTCTTTTCTAGAGTATCTCTTTATTATGCTCCTGAATTTCTTCAAGAATCTATAATCAACCTTATCTGGAACTATAACACTCCCGCCAAGAGAAATAACAAGCATAGCTATAGTAATCTTCTATTGATTAATATAATTTGCTATAATCTTTCAGCCATTTTCTTATATAAACCACTATCTTTAAATTTTATCTTTATTGGCTTGCCGTCATAGTTTGGTTTTTCTTCATGTTTTGGGCAATAAGGTACTGTTTCATATTTGCATCTCCCAGATCCGCTCATAGGAAATGGGCCATCCCAAATAGGATGAGCAACAGTCTCCATCCTTATTATCTCTCCATCTAAGGTGCAAACATATCTATCACCCAGTATCTCCTTATAAGAAAAATCCTTTCCTTTCTTCTTTTCATAATAACTGCTGCATGTAGAACAAGTAGCTATCTCTGGAATATACACTTGCCATGACAATCCTTCTTGAAGAATAAACTCAAGTGGCTTGCTGCAGCACTTTATTGATTTCTTCTTACTCTTTCCAGCCATGCTCTGCAAAATTATTTCATAGTTTAAATAAATTGTTAAATAGCTTACTATATATTCAACCATAAGAATGCTTATATATCAATTATAGAAATGTAAACCAGATGAAAAAGAGCCTGATTATATTTGCCTTATTCGTATTAATCTATTCTAGTTCTACAAGACCGATGATTGATGGCGGGCCAGGTGCTCCAGGTTTTTCTATAGACAGCATTAACTTAAGGGTGCGCTACTACTAAAATGGCAAATAAAGAAGATTACGAGATTATGGTTGTACCAAAGTCTGCGATATTCTCAAACAATAATTTATTCACAGGCTACCGTAGCATGGATAAATCTTCTGATTTTGAGTCTATCATTAACCAAAGCCACATTTTTACTATGAGATATGCAGATGCAGAAAATAATGAAAATCTAGTTCAGCCTGTCTGTTATACTGTTTTGGTAAATAAGAATACAAAAAAAGTTTTCATATATAAAAGATCTAAAAAAGATAAGGATTATGGAGAAAAAAGGTTGAAGGGTAAATATGCAATAGGTCTTGGTGGTCATGTAGAAAGGCAAGACACAAATTCTTCTAATCCATTGAGAGATGTCTTGAAAGAGAAGTATTTAAAGAGGAAGTTGACGTTATTGGAAATTACAGCCAACCCAGATTACTTGGTTATATCTATGATGACAGCGATAGTGTAGGCAGAGTACACTTTGGATTGTTATACTGTTCAGAAACAGATGCATTAAGCGTGTTTGGCCGGGACCCTGAAATAACTAAAGAAAGGTTTGTCACCATTAAAGCGTTAGAAGCTATGTGTAAAGATTCTAGGATAAAGATGGATAACTGGACAAGGATTGCACTTAAGCCTATTTCAAAAATTATGAGCAATATTAGTCAACCATAAACAGCTTACTGTCACTTACATCAAATAATTTCATTCTAACACCAGCATCTAGGAAAGCATGGCTGTAATTGACAGCAGCAAAAGCATTCACTACCTCGCCCTTGCTATTGAAATATCTAGCATCATTGAAATACATCCCAGCCAAATCTAGAATATCCTTCGCTATCTCTATTTGCTCTTTGCCCAATCCTTTTTTCAGTTTAACTAATTTTAGAGCCTTCTCCGTAAGCTTGATATATTTATTGTATCTTTGCGAAAGCTCTTTCATATAAATCTCTTCAATAACACGTTTTATAAATCTTTTTATCTTTAAAAATATAGGACATTGTTATAGCGATAAAATAGCTTTAACTTCGTCTCCAAGAAGTCTAGAGCCTAAATCTTATTTGGTTATAGATGAATTGGAGTAATCAAACACAGAATATATAAAGGAAAAAATATATAGAAAGCCTAGGGGAACCAAGAAATGCTGGCAAATAAATTCAGATTGTATCCAAACAAAGAACAAACCGAAAAATTAGAGTTTGCTTTGGATACTTGCAGGCAGGCATACAATATGATGCTTGGAGAATTGAACAATCAGATTGTAATTGACAAATCTGAGATACAGGCAATGCTCCCAGACATGAAAATATGTGAGCCAAGATTTGGAGAAGTCTACTCTAAAACACTTCAATATGAATGCTACAGATTATTTTCTAATCTCTCAGCATTACGAGTTTTGAAAGGTAATCATAGAAAAGTTGGAAGATTAAGGTTTAAGGGTAAAGGATGGTTTAAAACTATAAATTATAATCAAAGCGGATTCAGGTTTGAGCAGAAAGGAAATAAAGGTATTTTGGAATTAAGCAAGATTGGAATAATCAAAGTAAAACCACACAGGCAAGTTGAAGGAAAAATAAAACAGATTCAAATTAAAAAAGAGATTGACAGATGGTATGCTATAATAATTACAGATGGGAAAAAGATAATTCAATGTGGAGATAAAGTTATAGGAATTGATTTGGGAATAAACAATTACCTTGTTGATAGCGACGGAAACAAGATAGAAAATCCTAAAATCTTGGAGCAGAATTTGCAGAAGTTAAAGCATCTGCAAAAAGAATTATCCAAAAAAAAGAAAGGAAGCAATAACAGAAGAAAGGCAAGAATAAGATTGCAGAAATTTCATCTTAAGATTACAAATCAAAGAACTGATTTCCTGCACAAGATCACAACAAAATTAGTAAAAGAATGCAAGATTATTGTAATGGAAGATTTGAATATAAAGCAAATGTCCCAGCAAAAATACTTCAATGCGAGAAATATGATAGATGCTTCTTGGAATAAATTTGCTCAACTTCTGGACTTCAAGGCTGAAAGTGCTGGTTGTCAGATAGTTAATGTAAATCCAAGAGATACAAGTAAAACTTGTTCCCAATGCGGAAGTATACAGGATATGCCTCTGTATAAGAGAACTTATGGGTGTGCTGATTGTGGCTTTGTCATAGACAGAGACTACAATTCAGCGATAAACATACTGAATAAATTTTCAGGGCAGGAATTGTCCTGTGTGGAGAGAATTCCCAATACTCTGTTAGAGCAAGGAAACTCTATGAAGCAAGAAGCCCTAACCTCAACAGAATGTTAGGTAAGGGTAGTTCACATGATATACATTTCCAAACATGAATCTTAATAAAGTAAGATAGATAACAAATGTGCGGAAATGGAAATAGAGACTCTGAATATTAAAGACTACGAAGTTGTGAAAAGAGCAAGAGACAGGAATTCTGGACTCGATGCTATTATATCTGTCCATTCTACAAAGCTAGGCCCTGCATTTGGCGGTATGAGGATGCGCCAATATTCCTCAGATGAAGGTATGCTTGAAGATGCTCTAAGATTATCAAGAGGCATGACCTACAAATGTGCTGCAGCAGGAATAAATGCTGGTGGATGTAAATGCGTTATTAATGGTGATCCTAAGACTCAAAAAACACCAGAGCTTCTTGAGTCTATGGCAGAATTTGTCCAATCTTTTAATGGGCAAGTTTATACTGGAAAAGACATGAATATTTACAAAGAAGATCTTGCTATTATGAAAAAACATTGTGGCTATATAGCAGAAGGGATATTGACAGAAGATGGAGACCCATCCTATGCAACAGCTCTTGGCGTTTATAATGGGATTAAGGCCAGTGTAGGTTTTGTTAACGGCAGCAGGAGCTTATCCGATTTATCAGTGTTAGTGCAGGGGATAGGTGATGTAGGCAATCATCTAGCATCTATGCTATATCAAAACGTTAGGCAATTGTTAGCAACAGACAAAGAACCAGGTAAACTAGATAAATTCAAGGAAAATTATAATAATGCTGTAATAGTCAGCCCAGATGTTTTACTGGAAAGAGGAAAATTCGATATATACTCACCATGTGCTGTAGGCGATGTGATAACAGAGAATACAATCAGGCTTCTAAAGGAGAGAAGCTGCAGGATAATTGCGGGCTCTGCAAACAATCAGCTAATTAGTGATAGCGTTGGCTACTCGCTCTATTATCTAAAGATGATTTACGCTCCAGACTTTATTATCAATGCAGGAGGTCTCCTAGACGTGACTGCTAAGATGCGCAATATAACAAAACAGCAGCTAGAGAATGAGCTGGCAGAGGACATTCCTGCAAGGGTTACAAAGATACTCTATACTTCAGAGAATACAGGAATTCCCACAAACATAATAGCATCTCGCATGGCCAGAGAAAGGCTTGTTTTATAAGATTAAAGAAAGCTTTTTAAACTTCTGTTCATTCTTTACTTTAACTTAACCTTTTCTTTGGCTAAGCTTTCTTCCAAGAAAGGTTATAAAAAGAGGAAAATGCCAAATATTAAAGAGAACCTTCTAGAGATGAAGAAAATCTCAGAATTAATGACAGATCTAGCCTATTCAGCAGTGTTTCTCAGAGACAAAGACATTTCTAGTGAAGTAATAAGATTGTACAGAAAAGTGCAGGAACTGGAAAAAGATACGCTAAAGTTCCTTTTCAGGATTAAAGAGTCTGAAGAAGACAGGATGTTTATAATAGATTTAGTCAGCTCAATCAGAGAGCTCTCTTACCAGGCAGTCAGGATAGCGAGGCTCAGCTACTCCATAAGCACACCAAGCATTATCCAGGATGTACTAAAAGAGTCTGACAAGAGGATTATTGTAGAGACAATTAGCAGGAAATCTAGGATTGCCAATAAGACAATTTCAGATTCTGAAATAAGGACAAAGACAAAAGCCACAATAATAGCGATTAAGAGGAGAAATGATTGGATATTCAATATAGATACAAAAGTAAAAATACTCCCAAATGATCTTATCGTTGCTGTTGGAAGAGCAGGATCTGAAGCATTATTAAAAGAGCTATTATCATAAAATGAATAAAGACTTCGTAGAGATACTCTCAAGCCAGTTTGTTTCTGTAACTGGTGGTTTGTTAGCCGGTAGCATGTTGGCGTTTTTTACAAATAAATTGCTTTTGATTCCTGGTTTGTTGGTTTTGATTCCTGGATTCCTAGAAATGCGCGGAAATATCTCAGGAAGTCTATCAGCAAGATTAAGCTCAGCGCTGCATCTAGGAACGTTAAGTCCAAAATCTAGGAATAACAAGTTTCTAAGAGCAAATATAATTGCATCATGGATATTAGTTATACTTGTTAGCGTAATTCTTGGCATAGTTGCATATCTAGCAATTCTTATTTTCTTTAAGATCAGCGAACCAAGAATAATATACGTGTCATTTATGGCAGCAATAATCTCAAACATAATAATCCTGCCATTAACAACTAATACAACAATTTGGCTATTCAAAAAAGGCTATGATCCTGATGATATCATGGGGCCCTATAACACATCTATAGGAGACATTACCAGTGTACTATCCATTTTGGTCGCTATTTTAATAATAACATGACATTAACATTTAAGATAATAAAAGAAAGTTTAAAGATTTTGATACTTGCTTCTATACTTAGCTCTATAGGTGGAGTAAGTCTGCAATCAATAGAAAAAAAGTTATTTCTTATTCTGCCGTTATTGATATTGCTTCCTGGGTTAAATAATATGATAGGAAGTTTCGGTACAATTATGTCTTCTAAGTTTACTACTCTACTTTTCCTAGGAAAAATAAACGATAGGTGGTGGAAATCGCGAGATTTGACAGCTATAATTTGGACGCTGCTGGCAGTATCTTTGATCTCAGCTGTTTATATTGGCCTACTTTCTAATCTTATTGCATACTGGAAAGGATTTGCAATAACTACAGAAATGATATCAAAAGTAATTGTAGTATCATTATTTGCTACATCACTACTTGTCACTTTAATAATCAGTATCTCGATAATAGCTGGGTTTAGAGTCTACAAGAAGAATAAAGATCCGGATAATTTTCTTATCCCAATAACAACATCAATTGCAGATCTTGGCAGCATGCTTATTTTCTCAGGATTAGTATATCTACTGTTTTAGTATAGAAAGTTATTTAAGATTATTTAAACCTAGAATACACATGGGAGAAAAAATATATTTCAAAAACTCTAAAGGCATAAATCTTTGCGCAATATTATCAAATCAAGTGTCTAAAAAAGATGGGCCAATAATAATACTCTGCCACGGATTTAGTACAAGCAAAGACAGCTATACCAATATAAGGATGGAAGAAATTCTTAACAAACATAATATAGCTACTTTTCGTTTTGATTTTTTCGGTCATGGAGAAAGTGAAGGTAAATTTGAGGATATAACCATTTCAGAAGCTGTAGATGATATACGAAGTTCAATTAAATACCTAAAACACATAGGATACTCAAAATTTGGGCTCTTAGGCTCAAGTTTCGGAGGTATAGCAAGCATTATAGCAGCTTCAAGAACAGATGAACTCTACGTTTTAGCTCTTAAATCTCCAGTATCAGATTATGAAGAAAAAGAATATGCAACAAAGAGCAGAGAAGAATTAGAAGTCTGGAAGAAAAAAGGCTATAAATACTATATGGATGGTGATAGTAAAGGGCTTAGGCTTAACTATTCTTTCTTTGAAGACTTCAAAAATAATAATGGATACATTGCTGCAAAGAGAATAAAAATACCAACCTTAATAGTCCATGGAGATAAAGATGAATCTGTCCCTATTGAACAAAGCAGAAAAATAGCAAGAATAATTAAGAGTTGCAAACTAGAGATTATTGATGGTGCCGACCATAGATATTCTAAACCGCGAGATTTTGAGAGAATGTTATATCTGCTTTCTAAATTTATTATTGACCCCTCTAATTGATAGCAGAAAACAATGCTGATAGAGACATCAAAGCGCATTTCAATCTCACAGGACTTATGCTAATTCCAAGCATTTTTATTATATCATCTTTAGTCAGCTTCCTGGTCTCATCTAAGCTCTTTCCTTTTATGTTCTCAGTAAGCATGCTGCAGCTTGCCTGGCTTATCGCACATCCATTTCCTATAAAGCCAATATCCTTAACAACGTTATCTTTAACGTTCAAAAACATCTCAATCTCATCACCGCATAAAGAATTTATCTCTCTAGCAAAATGAGTATGATTCTTTAATCTGCCAAAATTCCTAGGAGCATTATAATGCTCTATTATGTTCTGGCTATACATATCATTCATTGCTTAAACACCTTCTTAACCCTATTTAATGCTTCAATTAATCTATCTACATCTTCTTTTGTGTTATATACATAAAAACTTGCTCTTGCAACAGAGCTTACTCCCAGTCTTTTCATCAATGGCTGTGCGCAGTTATGCCCAGATCTTATAGCAACTCCATAGCCATCAACAATGCTAGCAACATCATGGCTATGTATATTAGCTATGTTAAAACTGATTACTCCAGCCCTTTCCCCTGCATTCTTGCTTCCATATATCTTTATTCCTTTAATAGTTGAGAGTTTTTTTAATGCATATTCTGTTATCTCAATCTCGTGTTCTCTAACAGTATCCATTCCAATCTTCATAAGATAATTAACAGCAGCGTTCAAGCCGATAGCTCCAGCTATATCAGGCGTTCCAGCTTCAAATTTCCAAGGCAAATCATTCCAGCTGGCTCCTTCCAGGCTTACTTCCTTAATCATATCTCCTCCAAGTAAGAATGGCTGCATTTCTTTCAATATACCTTCTTTAACATACAATACGCCAATTCCTGTAGGAGCCATCATCTTATGTCCAGATATAATCATAAAGTCACAGTCTATATCCTGTACATCAACTTTCATGTGTGGCACAGATTGTGCTCCATCTACCAATATCAAAGAATTGTTCTCGTGTGCTATCTTCGCAATCATCTTGACATCATTTATTGTTCCAAGAACATTAGAAACATGAGTTATAGCAACCAGCTTAGTTTTCTTATTGACTAGTTTCTTCAATTGGTCAATCTTGAGCTTCCCATTTTCATCTATATCAACAAACCTTACAATCACTCCACTTTCCTTTAGGCCCTGCCATGGCACAATGTTAGAATGATGCTCCATCACGCTAGCAACTATCTCATCTCCCTTTTTCAAGTTAGCTCTTCCCCATGAATACATCACCAGGTTAGCTGCTTCAGTAGCATTCCTTACAAATATTATCTCTCTCTTGCTCTTAGCATTAATGAATTTGGCAAAATTCTCTCTAGCAGCCTCATAAACTTCAGTAGCCTCGGTTCCTAGAGTGTGTACAGCTCTATGAATGTTTGAGTTGTAGTCATTGTAATAATTTGTGATAGCATCTATAACTTGCCTTGGTTTCTGTGAAGTTGCACTATTATCTAGATAAGCAAGTTTTTTTCCATTTACTTTTCTTTCCAATATTGGAAAATCTTTTCTTACATTCATAATAATCTCTCCATGACTGTTTTCATGACTTCTTCTTTAATGTTTTTGTTATCAATCTTGTCTATTATGCTATTATAATGCCCAAGTATTATCTCTTGCACAGCCTCATCCTTGCTCAATCCTCTTGTCATGATGTAAAATAGCTGTTCATTATCTACTTGGCTAACAGAGGCTGCATGCTTTACCTTAACATCATTTGT
>CAZTDM010000016.1:0-3017 GCA_964611795.1 Candidatus Woesearchaeota archaeon | reverse complement strand
AACGCTGGTTGCCTTGTCAAAAACAGCTCCTTTTATCAGGATGTCTCCCTTTGTGTTTTTGTATAGATGCTGCGCATTCGTAGTTATGTCTAAATGCTGTTCTTTTCCAAGAAATACACCATAATTATATGCAGCTGCAAATTCTCCAGCAAGCAAGTTATCAACGTTTGACATTACCTTCTTACTACCAAGATTAGCCACTATCCATTTTATCTCTCCATTGCTCTCAATCTTCCCTTTTTTTACAGAATAATTGTTTACATTCTTTCCATAATCCTGCATAGAATAAACATTTACCTTGCTGTTCTTTCCGACATATACCTCCAGAAAATCACTGATCAAATGCTCAGCTTTTGTATTTGACTTATAGTTCTCATAAAACTCTAAGCTGCAGTTATCCCCAACAGCCAGGATTATATGGTTAAAATAATGTCCATCTTCCTTGCACTCTACATTTAATTTTAATGGCTCAGACAGTCTGGTGTTGTCTGGGATTATGATAAACACCCCATTATTAACGTAAGCTGCATGAAGGCTGTTGAACTTTGTATTTTTATCTATTATCTTCATGAAATATTTATTAAACAGCTCTTTATCTTTTACAGCATCAGCAAATTTTATTGCTTTAATATCTTTATTATCTAGGTTTATCTCTGCCTTTGCAATTTTTAATCCTTCAATCTTATCAAGCTCTATCTCAGTATAAGCTGTTTGTGTAGGCGATTCAGCATATTCTCTTATAGGGATTTTTAGAAAAGACTTAAAGCTCTCTAATCTTAATTTTCTCATCCATTCTGGCTCTTTATTCTTATCAAAAGCTAGATTATCCTTCGAAAAGAAAATGTTTTCAGATGTCATAATTCCCCCAATGTTGACTGTTATCCAATAGCCCCTAATTTACTCATTTCCATATGCACTAACCTATTCATTTCAACAGAGAATTCCATAGGTATTTCTCTCAATACATCATCAAGGAATCCAAGTACTATCATGCTTCTTGCCTCTGCCTCGCTCAATCCCCTGCTCATAAGGTAGAATACCTGGTCATCACTTATCTTTCCAACGCTTGCCTCATGCGATAATGTAGCTGTCTCCTCATATATCTCATTATGTGGATAAGTGTCGCTCCTAGATTTTTCATCTAAAATTAAAGCATCGCATTGGACATGACTCTTAGCATACTTAGCACCCTTATTTATCCTTACTAATCCCCTATAAACTCCCACTCCACCACCCATGCTGATGCTTTTAGCTATAATCTTGCTGCTTGTATTCTTTCCAACATGTATTACCTTAGCTCCTCCATCTTTCCAAGTGTTTCCGGCGCCAAATGCAATGTTCAAATGAGAAGCGCTTGAGTTGTCTCCTCTTAGCACGCTACAAGGGTAAAGCATTGTTATATAGCTATTATGGACCAATATACCATTTGCAATAAAATTTGGAGAACCATCTATTTGAATATCATAAGTTGGCTCTTTGCTAACAAAGTGTATTGATTTTACTCTATCAAATGATACATTATTAGAAGTCACGCTTTTATGCAATCTAATTTTCTGAGTATCCTCGCCTGCTATATTAATTGCGTAATTAATGTACTCTCTATTTCCTTTTGATGTAGGTGAAGGCCTCTTTCTCTTATGCTGTAGTAAGTTGCCTGGATTAACACCACATGAAATCATTAATGTTTTTAAATCATGTAAAAGTTCTTTATTGCAGCTAGTAAAAGTTGCTGAATATTGTCTGTTCTTTCTAATTCCAAATTTTTTCCTAACATAACCATCTGAATCCAAGTAACCTTCAATAAATGCTAATTTTTGAGAAACTGGCAAAGAATAAATCCAAGATGGGATTCTTTTTGTGAGAGCAAGACCACTAAATCCTAGTTTCATAATAAGCTCGCATAACATAACAGAGTTTATAGTTAGACAGATTCCTTTCTTAGTTATTTTAGCTTTAAAGATGTCATTAAGTTTTTGCTTGAGCTTTTCCCTTATTTTATCTGTTTCAGGAACAGCAAAGTATATTCTTCTTGGAATCTTTTCTTTAGAGTGTTTGTTTTTCGCTTCTTTAGACGTATATCCATCTCCTAAGTATACTCCAAACAACCACATAAGATCTTCATTTGTTTCAAGAGGGAATTCTATTAAGTTTCTGCCTTTCTTTTCAATGTTAGGAAGAGTATATGGTTTTCCTTCATCAGGTAATGAATTAACTATTGCAATAAAATCATTTTGTCTTATACCTACAAGGGGCATCCAAGAAAGCATTTTAGAATTTCTTAAAACCAAAAATGGATGATTGTCTGTTGCCTTAATCTCTCTTCCTCTTTCTGTTACCAATTTATACACATCTTTGATTCCGCTAAATATTTTTGCTTTTACAATTGCTTTTTTCAATTTTAAGTCGTTTAAGTCCAAAGAATAAACTTTGTCATCTACCTTTATTTCAGACATCCTTATTGGTCCATGGGGATTGGAATATACAATAGTGTCGCCAGTGATACACCCAAGACTGCCTCCGACCCACTCCATCTTGCCATTCTCTTCAACTATGGCTCTTTTAGTATTCAGGTTGAATACATTCTTGCTCCAGTTCTGAATTGTAGTGTACCTGGCTTCTGCATTCTTCTTGACATATATCTCGACTACAGCAGAGTGCAGGCTATGGCTAGAATATTTTGGCGCGGTGCAATTATGAGCTATGACTGAGTTTGCGCTATAGGATTGATCGTCTTCAACGCTAAAGTTAAATACATCTATATTTACTAAGTCTTCAACTTCTATTTTCTTAATTGGAACAAACGCATAATTTCCAACTATATGCGCAAAAGAGGAGATTTGTTTTCCATTTAAATTAACAAGCATATGGTATTTGTTATCAACTGCTATTATCTCCTGAACACCTACAATATTTGAAAACATTTCTATATTTTTGCCACCAACATAAATTGTAAACATGTCGTTTTTAAGATCGGAAGAGCACACGTCTGAACTCCAGTCACCTATACTTATATCTCG
>CAZTDM010000015.1:0-11602 GCA_964611795.1 Candidatus Woesearchaeota archaeon | reverse complement strand
TGGATTCTATCCAGGGCTTATTCCCACATTCAACTATATTTCCATTTTTAAGAGTGAAAGATTTGCTCTTGCCGTCATAAGATACCTTGCATATTCCATCGCTTGACGCAGCTATCTGAACCCAGAATTTACCAGATGATGTAGCAGGCAATCTAGATGATAAAATCCAACTTCGCGTAGCACTTGTAGACTTGCCCAGCTGGCTAACTGCAAGAAGCGCAAGACCTGTGTCTTTAACTCTGCAATTTCCTTTGGGCCAGCAGCCTGCTGCATCTTGCCTGTCTATTAATTTAGCGACGCCTTGTTGCGCAACTCCTTCTTCGTCTGCGATACTTAGAGCAAGAACAGAATAAGAGACTGTCTCTACATCCTGATCAAAATTTGTATTATTGGCAATCCATGATGTTGCTTTTTCAACATTAGGAATGGCGTATGCAAAGTTTATTATTAAAAGCAGGCTTAGTAGAAGATATTTTTTTGAAAATGCCATAGTACCTCTTTCTTTATGCAAGGTAGAAGTTTATTTAAATACCTTTCTATTAAAATTGTTTATGAAGCTTACAGGCATTAAATTCTTGGCAAGGGGGCATAGATCTACAGTGTATACTGCCAGATATAATGGAAAGATTGTTGCTGTAAAAGAAAGGAGAAAGGACATAGATGTTAGCCAACATATACTTAATGAAGGGAGAACTTTAAAGATCCTAAACAAGCATAGAATTGGACCTAGGCTTTACTATTATGATAAAGATAAACTTGTAATGGCATATGCTAAAGGAAAGAGGATTCTTGATTGGCTTGAGAAGAATAAAAATAAGGCCAAGATAAGAAAGGTAATAATTGAGCTATTGAAACAATGCAGGACAATGGACAAGTTGGGGATAGAAAAGATGGAAATGCATAAACCTGTAAAGCATGTTATTATCGGCAAGAAAATAACATTAATAGATTTTGAGAGGGCTAGAAAGAGAAAGCATCCAAGGAATGTGACTCAGCTATGCCAGTTCTTGTTTAGGATTAAAGTTATGAAAAGAGATATAGATGTGTTAAAAAGATACAAGAAAAAACAGACCGATAAAAACTTTATTTCTTTGAAGAAGCTTTTGCTTTTGTAGGCTTTGCCTGCCTCATCGTGCTTAATTTTCTTTCAGGATAGCTTACTGGATTCTTTATTGATTTGCAGAAATGATCTGGTTTGCATATGCCAATGCCAAGCATATAACCGCGATGATCGCAATTTGGAGGCAGGACTGCCTTACTTTGTTTCTTAAACCAATCTATCTGGCTAGAGATATAATTATCTCTTAACGGTTTTTTATTTAACTTGTTCCAATCCAATAATCTTGATTCTATATCTTCTAACTTCCATCCCATATTACGTAAGAAGTTTATTGAAATAAAAATAAACCTTTTCTTGCCATCATCTAATCCTTTTAATCCAAGCTGCATGCAGGGTGGGAAGACTTCTTCATTGAATATTGCTTTTTCTTTTGTGGAATATGTTCTTTGCTCTTTTAAATCTGTTTTAACTGCCTGCCTTATTTTTTGAGATGATTGCCAGTCAAATGCCTCAACAAATATGCTTGAAGCTTCCTCTGGTGCATTTTCTAAATCTGTGAGGAATTTTATGTTAGTCGTAACGTTCTCTGGCTTTGCAGAATCGATGTTAAAATCAAGTATATCCTCTTTTTTTATTGGAACTGAAACCAGGCCAGATTTTTCATTAAATGAAAATGGGGATCTGAAGAGATGCCTGTTAGATATTAATAATGTGTCTATATCAACTAAGCTGAATGGATCGCTTACTTTTAGTGTGTTTTTCAGATCGTCTTTGATAAAATGTTGCAAATAGGCTGCAAGAGTTTTTGCTCCATCAGGGAATAAAGATTTTATCCCTTGATTGTTAATTGAGCCAGGAAATGAGCTAAATGGAACGCCTATGTGAAAACCTCTGTTGCCTGAAAACTTTATAGAGAAATTTTTAATATTGTGTATTGTTAATGCATCTGTTATTAATGCTGCTACAATCTTGGAATGCTCTAGACTTGCTGAGTCTATATCTATTATAAAATCCCAGCCTATCCTAAGGTCGTCTAATTGTGACTTATTCATTGACACGTCAAGCTTTAGCGGATCTAGCCAGTGCTCTTCAGAAATGTGGAATGATGTGGCTCCTTTCTTTGCCAACTCCAATATATCATTCTCGAATTGGATTGTGTCAGGGCGCTTTCCATAACCCTTCTCACCATATTTTATTGCAACTTCTCTGTTTTTGCATATTTTAACTATCTCTCTTTGGATATCTCTTCTAGAATAGAATTTTAAGAGTTCTAGCTGATTCATATAAGGATTATCAGCAGTATAATTTATAAAGCCTATGCATCCATGGCAAGTGTCTAGCGTCTAGAAGATATAGATTATAGAATATATCATTACGAAGGCCTTAAGTTAGGAAAGATATATAAATAGGTAATTTTTATTAGTAAGTTAAAAGATGGTAAGTTTAAGAGAGAAATATCCGCTTGATGCTAAAAAGCCTTTGAAGAAAACAATAGTTAAATCATTTTGGTATGTCATAGCAATTCTGTTTCTTTTGTTTATCTTCTCTTTTGATTTAGGATTACCTAAAATAAGCTCTTATGGCCTAGGCGCTATCCTGTTAGTAGTTGTTCCAATATATGTCTACGAGATATTCTACATGAAGTTTTATTTTTATGACTTAGTTGGTAAAAGTTTGGTTATTAGAAAGGGTGTATTTTCAAGAAGCGAGATTACCTTACCAATTAATAGATTGCAAGATGTATATGTTGATCAAGACATTCTTGATAGGATATTTGGGCTGTATGATGTTCATGTGAGCAGCGCTACTTCGATATCAGGAAGACTATCACATATAGATGGATTGAATAAACAAAATGCTGAACCAATAAAAAAACTGATTCTTTATAACATTCATAGAAGAAAATGAAAGATAATCCATATAAGATTCAGATTAAAAAAAGGATATTGTTGGAGATTGGTAGAACTATTGGTTATATAATATCATTAGTAATCTTTTTACTATTCTTCTTCGCTATTGATGATTTTGCAATGGATCTTATAGATTACTATCTTGCTATAGCTATCTCTGTATATTTATTACAGCGCTTATATGAAATCATCTATATTTTAATGATAAATTATTCTCTAGACAATAAGAATCTTGTTTTTAAAGGAGGGGTGATATCCAAGTTTGAGAAGATAATTCCTTACTCAAAGATACAGCATGCAATTATTTATGAAAGTTTTTGGCAAAGAATTTTTGGTTTAGCTTCTGTTTCGATAGAGACTGCAAGAGAGGCTGGAACCAGCATTGCTTGGAACACACAATATAGAAACCAGAGCAATATCAAGAGAGGAACTGGTCCATATATTCCGGATTTAAGTAAAGGAGATGCTGAAAGACTAAAGAATGATATAATTTCTATGGCTGACAAACATAAGTCAGTAGCTGGGATTTAGTTGATTTTCTCATTAAGCTAAAGCTATAATATATTTATACTATTATTTATTTTCTTCTTTACTTGCCAGTTCTTGTATCTCTTTTTCCAATATGCCGGCGTGCATGGTTGCCTGCTGCAACTGATCTTCCATTTGTTTCATTAGATTGTTGACCTCAACTATCTGCTTATCAACAATCAATTTAGATTCTTTAACACTCTTAGACACTGCAATGTTAGCTCCAACACCAACTAACAGATTTTTTGTATCTTTAATCTCGCCTTTGACAAAAACACCCTGACCTAACGGGATGAATGTCTGTGAGCCGGGCTTTACAGAATTAATTTCGTCTATACTTTCTTTAGTTCTTTCCAGGATAGATAGCTGATTGTCCAGCATGGCAAGCTGTTGCTGCACCTGATTAGTCTGCTGTTCCAGGATCTTGAGCTCAATGTATTTACGCTGAAGATCTTCTCGGCTCATTTCTTGCCAGCCTTTTTCGGCTTTTCCTCTTTAGCTTCAGAATTTTTAGAAGCAAATCTTGATTCCTGGCGGACAGGCAGGTTTAGTTCTTTTAAGGCTACCAGAACTTCCTGTGTGGTTGCATTTTTTGTTATTTTAGCAACCTTACCTAATTGTTCTAGATGACGGATGTTGCATTTTTTTCTGCGAACGTTACCATCTATTAAGACAAAGTTATCATCTATTATATCAATAACTACTGCTGTGCTGCCTGCTTCTCTTCCAGCCAACTTTACGCATACCTGACCTATGTTCATTTTCTAATAGACTCCTTTATGATTTCACGACTGCAAGATGAGCATAAGCTTCCTGCGAATGGGCGAGATGGACGTTTATGTGTTAATGGCATGTTTTTCAATCTTGTAACTATAGATGTATTTACACCGTGAAGCTCTTGACCGCAGTTATTGCAGTGTATTTTGCTAGGCTTTCTTCTCTTATATGTCAGCTTAGATTTTCCAGATGGCATTCTAGTAAAAACCCTTCTGAATGTCCTTGATTTGTATTTTCCTGTTGGCATTTAATGTACCTTTAGCAGTTTTCTAAGTATTGGGCTTAAGGCAAATATTAATATGAGGTATACCCAAAACCAGCTATTTATAAGCCCCAAAAAATTCAAATCTATACCTTTATAAGCCTTTCCAAGCCATTGAAAAATAAATATTATCGGTATAATGGTTATTAAACTTGACTTCATACTATGTTTAAAATATTGCCCTGTTTTGACAAGTGATTTTTGTTGTAATTCCATTAATTTTGTTGGATTATCTTTGTGCTGTTTCATCTCTGCCTGCAAGCTTTTTCCCTCTTCCTTTAATGATTTCATTAGCACTTGGTTTGTAAGGTACTTATAAGCAATGGTTGTTATTAAGGTTATTACAAAAGATACGATAAAAAGATATGTTAATGGATATGACTGTATAAAACTACCAAAAGTTGGTTGAAAGAAACTGTAATAAGTTGAATTATACATTTTTTCAAATACCATTCTAGCTGCCACCCATCATCTTACGCAATGCCGGATGCATATCCAGCATGTGCTGCTGCGCAATGTCTTCATACAGCTTATAGATTATCATGACTGCAAGCAAGATTCCTGTGCCTCTGCTTAGCGCTCCAAGTAAATCTGCGCTTGCTGCCAGAAAACCAACGACGATAGCTCCCATAACTGTCAATGGCGTGATGTATCTAGCCAGTATACTTTCCAAGACTCTTGGATCTCGCCTGAATCCGGGAATCTGCAATCCAGAATTCATGATTTGTTTTGCCTGACTACCAGGATCCATCCCAGATGTTTGTACCCAGAATATTGAAAATAGTACTGAACCGCCAATCAAGAATAAAACATAGACAAGTGCATGTCCAACATCTAGGAATGTCAATGAGCTTGTGAACAAGCCTTGTACAATATTAGGAGGATTGATCCAAGCTACAAATCCTGATACAGGAACATTGCCTGAGAATGTTCCTAATAATGGATGGCCTGCCCTCTCTAATAAACTTGCCCATAACTGTATGTTTGCTATCAAAGCTGCTATTAATATAACAGGAATATTAGATGTATATATGAATTTTAAAGGCCAGCGAATACCATATCCTCTTACTCTTCCAAAAGACAATGGAATCTCTACTTTCATAGACTGAGCATAAACAGATATGACAAATACAACTATGGTTGCTAAAACAGTTATAAATGCTAGTGCTGCTTCTACAGGCACTCCATTTATCAAAGATACAAGGAATACCCATATCTGGCCAACTGGGGCCTGACCAGAACCAAATGCCCATGTACCTGCTGAGTTCAATGGAGAGAATGCCCTGATAAATATCTCTGCTGACACTCCTGCTGCTATGAACAGGCTAATACCTGAACCGAATCCCCATTTTGTGATTACCTCATCCATGTACATTATAAGCAGGCCGCCTATAAATAATTGGAATACAAGCACTATCTGCATTATGCTGTAAGATGCTCCGACTAATGCTGGATTTGGAGCTAGGCCTCCTGTATATACATAAATTAACGCTTCAAATACTACGAAGAATATGCTTAATAATTTCTGCAACCCTTGAAAGTTCTTTTTTCCTTCTGTAGTTGTTAGATCAAACTTCAATAAACCAGAGCCATTTAACAACTGCAAGACTATTGAAGCAGTTACTATAGGACCAATTCCAAGTGAGATAATAGAACCAAAACTGGCTCCCAGGATTATAGATAGTTGCTCAAATCTTGCCAAGGAGTTTTGACCGAGACCAAATAATGGGACGATAGAAAGAACAAAGAAAGAAACAAGCATAATGCTTGTCCATTTTAGCTTCTCTTTAAATGGAAGATGTTTCTTTAATGGTCCTTTTACTTCGGGAAGATTAGATAATATTGTTTGGATAAAACCCATGTTTAGCTCTCTTTTTTGGCTGTAATTGCCTGCCCACCTGATTCTTCTAGCTTTCTTATAGCATTTCTAGAGAAGAATCTTGCTGTTATAATAAGCTTTTTGGTTATGCTGCCAGAACCAAGCAGCTTGTCATATCCTAGACTAGACAAATCTAAAACATAATGTTCTTTCTCTTTCTTTGCTAGATTGTTATGGACTAGAGAATCAATCTTTGTATCTATGTAAGATAAGTTTACTGACTTTATCACTTCTTTCTTAGAATGGACTATAAACCCATGCTTGCCAAAATAATTCTGCAATCCATATTCATTTATTATAGATGGCTTCTTCTGGTCTGCACGCTTTCCAGTTCCAGCCATGCCAAATCCGCCACGATTGCCTGAACCACGATGCTTTTTCTTAGATCCCCATCCATGGGTCATGCTGCCACGCATTCTTCTAGTTTTTTTTCTTCTGTTTTCTGGCATTTTAAATCATCCTGCGCAACAAGTCATTTATCGTTTCTTTTCTATACCCTAGTGAACCACCTAATGAGAACGGTTTTTTAATGCCGCCAAGCTCAAAGCCATGCAAGGGCGGATGAAGTTTGAAGAAGAGTTTTATTCCAGGGATATCTTTTATTTCTTTACTGCCTGAGAATATTTCTTTTGCCAGATGATTAACATCCACCTTCAGTTTATCTTTAAGATAATCATTAGTCAATTTATGCTTGCCCACAAGCCTTGCGCGCTTTTCAAGCAGAAGCTTTAATGTTGGCTCGTCTATCTCTCCCCAAGTTACATGATCTTTTACCTTGTTTATCATGCCTATGTAATGCGGACTATCGGGAACAATAACGCAATTATGCTTCTTGAACAGTCTAAGCATTTTTAGAGTTGTGAGTACATCTTTGCCAACATGAACTTCTCCCCTTATCCTGATTACGGCTATTCTTTTCATTTTTTAATTTGTCCTTCTGTCAATCCAGATAGTTTATCATAACCAGATGGTATCTTTACCAAGGTAGATGATTTTAATGCTTTGAAACATGATTTAATCATGTTTATTTTAACTCTTTTCTGACCATAGCTCTTTGAATAAATATCCTTAATACCTGTAAGATCAAGCAGTCTTTGACATTCTTTTTCTACTTTTAGACCAGTACCTTTTGCTGCTGGAACTAAGTTGATTATAACAGATCCATTCTTGCCTGATAGCTTATAAGGTATTGAGTGTGGTTCTTTGCATCCACATTCCCATGAACCACAGCCTCTTGCAATCTTGATTATATTTAGTTTTGCATTTCTTATTGCCTTTTCTCTTGCTGGTACTGTCTCCTTAGCCTTGCCATATCCAACACCCACCATACCATCTTTATTGCCTACTATAGCCAAGGCTGAAAACTTTGGTTTATTCCCTTCTTTAGTCTTCTTCTGGGTTTGTCTCCAGATAGAACGCTTACCTCCACCAAACTTACCTTTAGACTGTCCAATCTTGACCAAGTCAGATTGCAGGTCTGGAAGAAGTTTATCGACTATTTCAGGCTCAAGAATCCTCTGGCCTCTATCGAGTATCTCATTAATATCCTTAATCTCTCCAGCCTTAACTTTCCTGCCTAGCTCTGTCTTTGGCATCCAGGCCTCTATACTTGCTGCATGTCTCTTTGAAATGCCAATCTCTTCTTCTTGCGGCTTGGCATCAGGGACTATTGCAAGTTCTAGCACTTTTTCTATAACAGGCTCTACAACTTTCTCTTGCTCTTTTGGCTGTTCTGGTTTACTTTCTTTCTTTCTTGCCATGTTCAGTTTCCTTTAGTATCTCTGATTTTATATGATCAAACTCTTTTGGTATGTCTGCTAATGCAATATTCTCTTTCTTGTAATGAGAGAACTGGTGTAGCTTAGCATGTTTTGAATATTCCACTATATGCTTGCCAAGAATTCTTGATTCATCCGGCAGCATATCTTTTGAATGGGGAATGGCCAATCCTGCATCCAATGCTCCTTTTAACAGAGCGTATGGTGTTGATCCTGGAACAGACCTGCTCAAGCCTAGATCCAATACAGCATTCTTAATATTGTGATGAGCTGCTTTATGACCTAGGAGCAATCCTGTAAGGTATGCTGATGGTGTATTACCCAGGTTATATTTCCAACCATATTTCCTTAGCTCTGTACTATGGGCAGAGGCAACAATATGATCTCCTTTCTGGCCAAAGTTCACCAGTTGAGCATTAATATTATTAATAGATTTTCTAACTACGAGTCTTGGCATATTTCCAGCTAGAAGATTCATTCTCCTGCCATAGTTTGTCTTATGCCTTAGCTGTCTCTTGTATGGGATTACTTTTGTTCTTCTCATTTTCTCTTCCTGATCATCTTCTGTTCATCTATATAGAGCTTGATATGTCTCTTGCTTCTGAAGAGGCCTGACTTGGACATCTTATAAAGCTGCCTATATCCCTGATTATCGAGCAATTTTTTGCCCTTGAGCATTTTTATAAATCTTCTCTGGACTCTAATCCTCTTTACCCATAGCTCCTTCCTTGGCATTCTTGTACCCTTTTTTCCCTTTCTGGAGCCACTGCCTTTTCCCCTACCTTTTCTTTTCTGTGCTGCGACTTTTCTAGCACGACCGCGCGAAACTCCTGTTATTGGAGCTACATATATTGCTTCATCATTTATCAATGCACGAATATCTGCCTTTGTCAAGGCTTCTTTTATGTCTTCTAACCTTGCTGGATCTAACCTGACTCTTGTTTTTCCAATCTTAAGCAGTTGTGCTGCCAATCTTTTCTGATTTTTTAGATCCATGATTATACCTTCCTCTCAAGAACTTTCCTTTGTTCTTCCTTAAGCTCTTTATCTTTCTCTTCTATAGTTTTTTCTTGAATAGGTTCTGCTTTTTCTTCTTGCTTCACCTTGGGCTTTTCTTCTTTCTTTTTTCTCTCTTTCTTTTTTGTCAATTTAGTGTTCTTGTCTTCTTTCTTTTGCTTCATAACAGCATGAATATTTTTTATGTACTCATCAATATCATGGATGTTCATTACATGCAGGTTTTTTTCCTTTATCTTCTGCAGGAGTTCTATTCTTTTTTTAAGGCCTAGATTCCCAGATAAAACTACGGCATGCTTTGAAGGATTAAGATGTAGTAAACCTTTTTCATTTGTTATAATGACTTCTGATAAACCATACCTGTTTAAGAAGCGCTCATCGCCTGGGCTACCATAACCTATTGAAGGAGTTGCTTTATGGCCTGAGATGCTTAGCCTGATCTTTGAGCTTTTTCCACGAGGATAACGCCATTTCTCTTTTCTAAACTTGCTATATGAAGCCTGCTGCCTGATAAATGCTGGCCTGATCTTCCTTATTCTTTTGACTTCTAGCTTAGTTTTCATCTTTTGAGATTATATTTATCCTGTCCATGAATACTCTTTTATCCCTGTTTGTTATTCTTGTTGCCTGCTCAATATTTGCGCTTGTTTGGCTGACTTTTTCTAAATCAGTACCTGTAACATCAATCATCTCGCCATGAATAGTAACCTTAACATCATCCAGTATCTTCGCAATTCTTGGCTTTCTTTCTCCAAAGAAGTTCTTTATTTCGAAAATGTTTCCTTTCATAGATACTGAAATAGGGAAATGCCCTGAACTTACCTTCAGCTTATAAGTATAACCAAGGGTAACTCCCTTAATCATATTCTTGATGTGCGCATAGAATGTGCCTAGCATCATCTTCTCTTTCTTTGATGGTTTGATAGATAGGAGTAAGATCTTATCTGGCTGGATGGTTATACCTACATTATGAGCTATCATCTCTCTAGATAGACTGCCTTTAGGACCTGTTACTGTGACTCTGCCAGAGTCTAAGCTAACAGAAACTCCTTCTGGAGTCTTAATCTCTTTAGATATTTTAGCAGGTTTCATTTTAGTAGCAATATGCAATAAGCTTTCCTCCAAGATTCTTCTCTTTTGCATCTTGATGAGTCATCAATCCCTTAGGAGTAGATAATATCAGTATTCCAAAGTCTTTTGCAGGCAAGTAACGTTTTTCATATTTCTCCAGGCCGTCAACTTTTACAGAATATCTTGGCTTTATTACACCGCATTTGTTTATGTGGCCTGCAAGCTTAACACTAATCCTTGCTCCCCTATCGTCTTTTGCTACATCGTAAACTGTGATGTATCCTTTTTCTTTTAGAATATCAAATACTCTCTGGATAAGTTTAGATGATGGGTAGATATTACATTCTAACTTACCTATCCTCTCATTGTTCAACATTGCCGATAATGCATTTGCTAGCGGGTCGTTTAGTACCATTTTGTCCTCAGTCGTATTTTCTAAATCCTAGTTTTTGAGCTATCTCTCTAAAACATTGCCTGCATAAATTCAGATTATATTTGCTGATATGTGCTCCTGTCCTTCCACATCTCTGACACTTCTTTAAGGCTATTCCTGTAGATCTTTTCTTAGGAGAATTATGCTTAATGAATTTCTGAAGCTTTACAGGCTTGGCAGAAAGCTGCTTGAATGCTTTTTTATAATCGCTTGTTGTCATTTTATTCCTCTTCCCCTATATTCAAATTGAACCTTTGTTTTACAAAATCTATTGCGTCAGTCTTAGATATCCTGTGTCTTGCCGGAATTCTTGCCTTTTTCACTCTTCTTCTCTTAACCCTAAATCCAGGACGTTCTAGTGTTACAGCCACTTCTAAGCCAATAATCCCTATGTCTGGCATGTATTCTACTCCTGGTATGTCTATGTATTCTTTAATTCCAAAGGCAAAGTTGCCTGTTGAGTCAAATTTAGACGAAGGAAGAGTATTATTCACTGCCTTAAAGAACCTGGTTAACAGATCTTCTGCCTGCTTTCCGCGCAGTGTTATCTTCGTACCTATTGGTAGCTTAGGGCGAATACCCCATGTAGGAATTCTCTCCATAGTAATTGTCTTAACAGCCTTACCATGAGTCATAGTTTCGAGTAGCTTGACTGCTTTCTCTAGCTTATCGCCTGCTTGTCCAACCCCTATGTTTAGAGTTATTTTCTCAATCCTAATCTTTCTCATCTGATTTATGTCCTTCATTCTCTGCAAATGATTTGTCAATGACAAATGCATACTCCTTTAGTGTCTCGTACTTATTGCTGCCTATAGTCAATGTTATCTTGTCTTTAGAAAGCTTCAGCTTATGAATATCAACTATCTTTCCAATATTACCCATATACT
>CAZTDM010000014.1:5915-12698 GCA_964611795.1 Candidatus Woesearchaeota archaeon | reverse complement strand
AGCATAAACAAAAATGCTGTGTTTGTTAATTCTACAGCAACTAAACTGCCTTTCAGAGAAAAGAGCTTTGACTATGTTACAAGCATAGAGCTAATTGAGCATATGAGCAAGGAAGATTCTGATCTCATGCTAAAAGAGGTACATAGAGTATTGAAAGATGATGGGAAGTTTATCTTGACAACTCCAAATTACAAGAGCTTATGGCCTGTGATAGAGTATGTCTGGAGCAAGATTAATGTCATAGATTATTGTGAGGAGCATATCAACAAGCAGACATTCAAGAGCTTGGAAGACACATTGTCAAATAACAAGTTCAAGATTAATGACAAGTATTCTTTCTTTATCATCTCTCCTTTTATGAATTTTCTATCTGAGAAACTGGCTAAGAAAATGCATGATTTTGAGATTAAATTTCTGCCTAGATTTGGCAACATAATGCTTGTAGAAACTGTTAAAGCTTAGAACTTTTAGAAAAACTGGCAAAATGGTTAAATTTTCACATGTTTAGCTAGGCTCTAGCTTAAATATCAAGGTACAATGAAATCGCTTTCTCTTACCCTTTATAGTATAGATAATTAATGTAAAGGGTAAAGTTTAAATATTAGTTAAACACCTTATCTTTATGGTCTATATATACAAAAAGGAAATTGGAGAAAAAACATACTATTACTTGAGGGCCTCTCAACGTAAAGGAGACAAGATAATTGTAAAAGATATAGCTTACTTAGGTAGTTCTATAAAAGATGTGAGAACAGCTTTAGAAAAATTACCGAAATATCATGATGAGATAAGGAAGGCTTACAAAACAATAAATAATTTCCTTGAATCAAACAGATATATGGAAAAAGTACGGCAATTAAAATTAAAGAAAGATGAGATTATTGGATATGAAAGATTACTTGAAATAGAAGCCTGCAAACTACATTTTAATACGGACTTCAAAAAGACTAATGAACTGACAAAAGAAGAAATACTAAAAAACTTTGTTATAGAATTTGCTTACAATTCTACATCTATTGAGGGAAACACTATAAAATTAAATGAAGCGAGAAGTTTACTACAAGATGGTTTAACCCCAAAAAATAAAACTTTACGTGAGATATATGATTTACAAAATACAGAAAAAGTATTTCTAAACTTGCTTGAGTCTGATGAAGAGATTACTAATACTTTTATAGAAAAGATTCATTCAGAACTATTAGAGAACATAGATTCAAGGAAAGGCTATAGAATAACAGACGTCAGGGTAATAAAAGCTAATTTTAAATCTACACCTGCGCCTTATGTTAGGGCTGACATGGATCTGCTATTAAAATGGTTTAATGGGAACAAAAATAAATTGCATCCACTGGCACTCGCAAGTATATTTCACCATAAATTTGAGAAAATACATCCTTTTATGGATGGAAACGGCAGGACTGGCAGGATATTATTAAATTATATCCTATCAAGAAACAGTTATCCGCCATTAATAATTTTAAAGAAAGAAAGAAAAGATTATTTAGAAGCATTAAGAAATGCTGATAAAGTTAATATTACAGAAGTAAATAGCGACTATCAAAATTTAGTTAATTTTATTGCAGGCCAAATGATAAAAAGTTATTGGAACATATTTCTATAGTTTAAGACATACTTCATTTAATCAGACCGTGCCTCTTGGCTACTCCTTTGTTTATTTCCCTACCGAGCTCTAGTGCACCTTGCTCTGTTAATTTACTTTTTGACAGTATCTTGTCCATTATCTCTAATTTTTGCTTCCTTAATTGTGTTTTAATTCCAACTTTATTTAACATCTTCTTCATCCTGTTAAGGTAATTTATTGTTTCTTGTAATTCTTCCATCCAAATGGTAGCATGATACGCCTCGTCTTTTAATAATCTCTTTTTTGAAAAAATAATCTGCGTATATCCATCTGGCAATTTTTTGTAACCTACTATCTTACGTAATCTAACTTTCTTCTTTTCAATAGAAAATAACCCACCATCATGCAATATGATATCCCCATTTTTATAATCAAAACTACAAGCACCGTTATTTTTAATCCATTTTTCCATTATCTTTTTTTGCTCTTTTGTTATCCTCTTCATTTTTTGCTCCACATATGTTACTAATATGAGTGTATTATTTATTAGAATCCTAACTAAGCAGCAACTTCTACTTTTTCTTTTTTTTCTAATTCCTTTAGTGTTTGCAATATCAAGTGGTCATATAGTGTTATCAATTGTTTTGCTGTTGCATTTTCTTTATTGATTTTATACAAAGTAGCCCTTCCAATCTTTCTTGTCTTGACAATAATGTCTAGTTTAACCAGGCTTGGAATTAGTGTGTTTAATGTACCCCAGCTTACTCCAGCATTAAGCATATCTGTTAAAGTATAATCAAATTCTCTACCTTCTATTAAGTATTCTAAAACTTTCATCCTGAGGTTATTTCCTATATGTTCTAAAAATATTGATTCTTCTGTCATTATTATGCTGTAACCTTTATCTTTTGTTCTTCAGCACGCTTTTTTAATTCATTTGATATTAAAGTGTCATCTATCTCTATAAGTTTTTTGATTATAACATTGTCTTTATTTAACTTGTAAAGTTTTGCTTTTCCAATTACTCTTGTTGGCAGGATTATCTTGTTTTTTATCAAGTCATCCCATATCCTATACAATGTAGATCTTCCTATAGCAGAGTTCTTAGCCATGTCTGTTATTGAGAAATCTAGGTCTCTTTCTGTTAATAAGTAATCCAAAACTTTTATAGTAGGAGAGTCTCCCATGAATTCTATGAATAATGATTTTTCTTCAGTTCTCATGTTCATAGTTGAAGTATAACTTATATTTAAATGTTACTATTTTGGTACATTATTGTGTTATAAAATGCACAAATGTTTATATTCTGATAATACTTTATTTTACTAGTGGAATATAGTGTAGAATATATCAAAAAGAGAATATTAATCAAGCTAATAAAATGGAGAAAATGGGGAGGTTCTCATACAGAAAATATTATCAAGGGGTTGCCTTCACATTTAAGAGGAGAGAAAGTTACTAAACAAGCATTAAAGGAGTTAGTGAAAAATCAATGGTTAACAGCTGTAAAGAAAACAGGAGAGATCCATTATTCACTTAACCCAGAGAAGACAGCTGAGATAATGCAGTATTATGAGAAGTATTGTAAAGAATAGTGTGTTCTATTTAACCATAAACTATTTATAGCTTTTCTATTGCAAATTGATGATGAAAGTTTCTATAGTGACGCCTACGTATAATGAAAAAGACAATATTGAAAGGCTTGCAAAAGGCTTGTTTAATGACTGCCATGATTATGATGTTGAGCTGATCATAGTTGATGATAACTCGCCAGATAGAACTGGGGATGTTGCAGATAGATTATCAAGAGAATATCCTATAAAAGTAGTGCATAGATCTGGAAAGCTTGGATTAAGCTCTGCTGTTCTTGCTGGATTTGACAGTGCTTCCGGAGACATTATAGGAGTGATAGATGCTGATTTAAGCCACCCAACAAGCAAGATTCCAGAGCTGATTGACTGCATAATAAAAGAAAATGTAGATATAGCAATTGGAAGCAGGCTTGTTCCTGGGGGTGGAGTAGAAGACTGGCCATTCAGCAGGAGATTAGTATCGAGAGGTGCTACTTTACTTGCCAGACCATTAACAAAAGTAAGAGATCCTATGACTGGATTTTTCTTTTTGAAAAGAGATGTTATAAAAGATGTAAAATTACACCCTATTGGATACAAGATATTATTGGAGATTCTTGTAAAGGGGAAATATAGCAAGTATAAAGAGATTCCTTACTTATTCTTGAACAGATCTGTTGGATCTAGTAAACTAGGTGCTAGAGAATATACAAACTATGTAAAACACATTTTTAGCCTTTATAGCTATAAAATTGGAAGATTGTTTAGATAAGTTTTATATCTTTTTCTATACTAAAATTGAGCATGGAAAAAAGAAACATAGCTGTAATATCTGGCTTACTGCTTGGAAGCATAATAATAGCTGGACTAGCACTGAATACTATAAGCTATGTGAAGATATGGCTTATGGCAATACTTGCTTTATTGCTGTTTATCTTGTTCTACTGGGTATTTGTCAAGAAAGATGTTGTATTAGAGAAATATGAGATAGTATTGGCAACTGTAACATTAGCAATAAGCCTGGCGATGGTAGTGCTGTCTAAGTTTCCTTTCAGTGATTTCTGGTGGTATCATGAGAAGAACTGGTTTATTTTGCATTATCTTTTAGATCTTGGAAAGTTAACAGGATGGGTTCCTTTCTGGCATTTTGGAAACCCGTTATTGCAGATGTATGCTCCTGGAAGCCATGTGCTAGTCATATTTTTCACTAAGATACTTAGCATAAACCAATTTTATGCAGAGGTGCTTGTCAATGTTATCAGCTATGCATTATTGATACTTGCATTAAACCTGTTCTTAACAAAGTATACAGACAAGAAGATTGCTTTTCTAGCATCTTTATTTGTAGCTGTATCGCCAAGATTATTCAACGAGGCATTTATCCAGGGACATTACACAAACCTATTGGCATTGGCTTTTGGGTTGATAGGATTAAGCTTGCTAGAATCTAAGGAAAAGAAAGACAAGATATTATTCACGATATTCATTTTCCTGTCATTAATAACTCACTTCAGCTTTTTCACAATAATATTGCTGTCAACTGCATTAACTCTTACCTTAGTGATGAGATTCAAAGACTATAAATTGCTTGGAAAATTCTTAATACCTATAGCTTTGTCTGCTTTCTGGTTATTGCCAGCTATAATAGAATCTAGATACTGGCAAGGCACTACAGAAGGGCCTTCCCCTTTCATAATATACCTGCTGTCATTTGGACCTTTCCTGCTGCTTGCATTTTATGGAGGTTATAAGATGTACAAGAATAAGATAAATTATGTTCTTGCACTTTCCATATCATTCATAATAATGTCTTTGCTTCCTGTATTTTTATTCCCAGTATTGCCTGAGGGAATAAGAAACATGCTGCAGAAGCTGTTTGTTGATACATTCAAGTCAACTGTAACTGCATCTATATTTCTAATCGTTCCTATTGTTGTTGGATTGAAAGAGATTATCAGGCATGCAAAATACAGAAAGTTTGGATATCTGTTAGTTGGATTATTTGTTGCATTTTCATTATACACAGATTATGTTTATGTCAGGCAGGATGCTATAGATGTAATACAGTTTAATAAAGAATATTATAGAGACAACAGCTATACTCAGTTTTATTTGAACAACTATGCTGCAATTAAAAAGGTACTATATAGTGATGATGCTATCTATAATCTAGACCCAATCTTGGCACCTGGATTGTTCAATGCATATGTAGCTTCCGGACCGCCTGCTCCATCACCAAAGAGAAACCTTGGAATTAATAGAGAGGACTATCTAGAATACTTGAAAGATAATAATGTCAGGCTTAATGTTGTCAATTATAAGGTTGATCCGGAAGATTACCAGAGAGTTAATGCTTTAGGATTCTATACTGTAAAAGAATATGAGATAAGCATGAGTTATTTTAATAATATAATAAATGAAGGAAATCTGGTTGACTATATAATCAGGCCTGAGAGATATCCTAGCAGGACAGAAGATAAAGAGATGACAATACAATTGGTAAAGGAGCATGGAGAGCTTGTTGAAGATATTACAAATGAGAGCAGCCTGGACTATGAAGTAGACGGACAGAACATCATAATATATCCAAAGAATTCTGTTAATACTAAAATTAAAGTTGGATTTAACTATTCTCCACATTGGAAAGCATATGCTGATGGAAAAAGGATTCAGATTGAGAAAACTGCTGTTGATTCAATGGAGTTAAATCTTCCTGGTAATACAAAGAAAGTAGAGCTGATCTGGGGATATGGCCTTGCTGATTATGCTGGGATTATAATAAGTTTGCTTGCTTTTGCTGCATTACTAGCTTTTGCATTTCTGACTCGAGCTTAGCAGCAATATTGTCCCAGTCAAAATCTTTTATTGCCTGCTTTCTTGCTGCATTCCCAACTTTTTTCCTTAATTTTTCATCGCCAAGCAACAGATTTATTGTTTTTGCAAGCTCTGAAGAGTCTTTTGTCTTCACTATAAACCCTGTCTTGTTATGATCAATTATTTTGTAGTCTTTAATTGCTTCTGTAGCTATAACAGCAAGACCAGATGACATCGCTTCTACAAATGATATGCCAAATCCTTCTGTTAATGATGGACGAGTAAAAATGTCTGCTGCTGCCAGGAATTTTGGTACATCTTCAGGTGGGATATGATTAACAAATATTACATTACCAAGATTTAGCTGCCTTGCAAGATTTACCAACTCTTCTTTTAATGGACCGCCACCGCATATTAAGAAACTTACATCTTTATGGATTTCATTAACTTCTTTAGCTGCCTTGATTAAATATTCTATACCATTCTTATGTGCAAGACGAGAGATTGTTACAACCACTTTATTTTTCTCTGGTATGTTATATCTTTTTCTAATGTCTGTAGAAATGCCTGGAGAGAACTTCTTAGTATCAACACCATTCGGAATAATGATTGTCTTGTTTGTTTGGACTAGACTTTTTATCTTGTTATCAACACCAATTGATACAGAATGTATGGTATCTGAATTTCTAATTGCATATTTAATGAAAGGCTTGAGCATGCCTAGGTATAGATCTGTTATTGTTTTTTCATTTCTTATTACATCTATTAAAAAACCTTGCTCTGTGAAGAAATGCGGCTTGTTTAGCTTGTTCATTG
>CAZTDM010000014.1:0-5905 GCA_964611795.1 Candidatus Woesearchaeota archaeon | reverse complement strand
TTCCTTGCCAGGCTGCCCACTATTGCTGCTGGATAAATCATTATAGAATGGATTAGATCTATATCATTCTTTCTTATTACTTCTTTTAGTTTGAAGTAGAGTGGAAATAAAGATGCTAACAATCTTAAATCTGCTATGTCTGCATATTTTACTCTGTGGATATACAGATTATCGTTTAATTTTTCATATTCTGGCAGTTTTATGTATTGTGTATTGTTTCTTGCAAAAGCTTTTTTTGTAGGATAACGAGTAATTATATGTACTTCATTGTTCTTAGACAGTCTCTTATATATCTCAGAAGCGAAGATTTCTGCCCCACCTATGATTGGGGGGTAATCTGGAATTATAACGGCTATTTTCATAAGAATATATTGCCTAAGAGAAAGATTAATATATGTTTCTATAGAGTAAATAACAGTTCTAAGGAGGATAAAAATGACAACCAATGAAGTGATGGAAACAGATTATGACTCTATATTAACTTCTGAATTTGGAAGAATTGGTCTAGGGCATGAATATGGTACATATGGTGGTTTTGACAGCCCGCCAACTCTAGATTACCATTATGTCTATAAAGTAAAAAGATTACTTGGCTTAATACCACTTAAAACTGTTATTGGAAAAATTGAATCAGAAGCATCTGGTGCTGGGAATCTTAGAAAAAAACATGGCTTACATTTCTTATCTAATCTAAACTATGATGGATTGAATATAATAGTCAAGTGTGCAGACGAAGAAAAGCGGATAAAAGCAATATCCAAAATATTAGAGAGTAAACTACATGAAAAAATTAAAGTTGATTTAGAGGGAAGAATATGAAAGTGCTAATTACTGGAGGACTGGGATTTGTTGGAAGCAATCTTGCTAAATATCTTGCTGATAAAGATAATGAGATTGTGTTATATGATAACATGTCAAGAAGAGGTGCCGATAGCTATAACTATAAGAGACTTGTTGGCAATAGAAATATCAAAATTGTGAAGGGAGAACTGGATGATATTCCTGAATTTGTTTCTAGAGAAAGAATTAGTAAAAGCCCTTTCAGGATGATATATCATCTTGCTGCACAGGTTGCTGTTACTTCCAGCTATGAGAGTCCTAAAAGTGATTTCAGGATAAATGCTAATGGAACTTTTCAGCTAGCAAATAGCACAGACACTCCAATAATCTATGCCTCTACAAACAAAGTATATGGAGATAATGTCAATCAAATCCCTATAAGTGAGAAAGCAACAAGATATGATTTCTTTGGAGAGTACAAAGGAAAAGGCATTCCTGAGGCATTCAGCATAGATGCAAAAAAACATACGCCATATGGAATATCAAAGCTTGTTGGAGATTTATGGACGAGAGAGAAAGGAGGAGTTGCTAACAGGTTTTCTTGCATGTATGGAGAAAACCAATTTGGTAACGTTGACCAGGGGTGGATAAGCCACTTTATAATCAATAAGCAAAAAGAAAGGAGGACTGTGATATATGGAGATGGTAGGCAAGTAAGAGATATATTGCATGTTGATGATGTAGTTAAATTATTAGAATTACAGGCTGAAAATATAGATAAGATAAAGGGAGAAGCTTTCAACATAGGTGGAGGATATAGTAATACAATCTCACTGCTTGAATTGGTTGACAAGCTTAACATAAAGCCAGAGCATCAACCAGAAAGACCTGCAGACCAGAAAGTCTATTACAGTGATATTTCAAAAGCTGAAAAATTGCTTGGATGGAGACCAAAAGTTGGTGTTGGAGATGGAATTGTAAGATTAGAATCTTGGGTTAGGGAGCATGAAGATTTGTTCTGATTAAATTAACTACATTGTCAATCTCGAACTCTTTAGGCAATTTTTCTAATTTCTTGTTATGCAATGCAGACTCTAACACTCTTGCTAATTCATCTACATCTTTTGGCTTAACCAGATAATTCTTAAGTAGATTTGGAAGATATCCTACAGATGTAGCAACAACAGGCTTCTTGCATGCAATTGCTTCTAATACAGAATGAGGCAACCCTTCTGATAATGATGGAAGAGCAAGAACATCAATATATGGAAGTATTGTATTAGATGGCTTGTATCCGAGAAAATGCACTTTATTTTCTAAGTTTAGTTTTTTTACAAGATTAATCAGCTTAGCTTTCTGATCACCATCGCCAACAATAACCAAGTTGAGATCATTTTGATTCAACTTTGCAAATGACTCTATAAGATAATTAATGCCTTTAACGCTGCTTAACCTACCTAAATAACATATCTTTTTCCCATTTATCTTTGACAAGTCAGGATCTATAGATGCAGATTCAAACTTGCCTGCATCTATTCCTACTGGGATCATTATTCCTGGCTTATGCAGGCTTTGAGATATAGAAGATGAGACGAATATTACCTGTTTTGCATTCTTGTAAGCATATCTTTCCATAACCTTCATCCAGAACTCTCTGTTAAAATTAGCAGGTTCTAGAGAACCTCGGGAATGAATGTGCAATATATATGGAATCTTGGCTAATTTGCTTATCCAATATGCATAGAATCCAGCCACAGGCTCATGTGCCCATAGCATGTCTGCTTTTATCTTTCTTGCCTTGAAAAAGGAGAAGAAATTGAACGTAAATGTCTGTAGCATCGGCAGATTAAGGAATGGTGATCTGATAACTTTTACATTGCCTATGGTCTCTTCTTTTGCTGCATCCTTATATCTTCTTGTAAATACTATAAACTCGATATCATTCAGTCTAGGCAGGACATCATTGCAAAATGTCTCTATCCCACCAACGTCTTTTGCATGCTTGAATGCAGGATAATCTTTGCATCCCAGTACTATTATTTTCACATATATGATTCAGCCTAGTTAACTTTAAAAAGCATTCTATACCATGCTGGGAGATGAAAGAAGGCATAGTTATCCTGGGAGCTGGGGCAGCTGGAATGAGTGCTGCTTATGAGCTTTACAGGAATAAAAGGAATGTTACTATAATAGAGAAAGACAGCCAGGTAGGAGGGTTAGCCAAGACATATCAATTTGGAGATTTTAGGACAGATAACGGGCCGCACAGGTTTTATAGCAAGAACAAGTACTTGTATGACATGATTGGAGATATTCTGGGAGAGCATTGGATCAAGGTTAACAGGTTTACAAGGTTCTATATTAACGGAAAATACTTCAAATATCCTATTGAGATAGGAGATACTCTGAAAGGACTTGGATTTGCTGGATCTGCTAGAGTAATGAGAGATTTTCTAATAGCTAAGAGCAAGAACCTTGTTTCTAGAAAAGAACCAGCAAATTTTGAAGATTATATTGTAAGCAATTTTGGAAGAACCCTTGCTGAGCTGAACATGCTTAATTATACTGAGAAGATATGGGGGATTCCATGCAGCCAGATAAGCATAGACTGGGCTGACCAGAGGATAAAAGAGCTAAGCTTTCTTGGAGTAGTAAAGGATGCTTTGTTTGGGTCTGGGAAGAAAGCAAAAAGCCTAGTTGATGAGTTCTATTATCCTGACATGGGAACTGGATTGATTTATGAGAAAATAAAAGAGATAATAGAGAAAGACAGCAAGATTATGCTTAATAATGAGGTTAAAAGGATACATCATATAGGCAATAAGATAATTTCTGTTGAAACTGAGAATTATGGGAAGAAAATAGTAACTAAATGCGACACTCTTGTCTCTTCTATACCAATTACATACCTGATAAACTGCATGAATCCTGGGGCGGATGAAGAAGTCAAGAATGCTATGAAGAATATAAAATTCAGAAGCCAGGTTTATTTGTTTATGACATTAAATAAGGAAAGAGTGAGCAAAGACAACTGGATTTACTTCCCAGACAAGCATATCCCTATCGGAAGAATACATGAGCCTAAGAACTTCTCAAGCAAGATGAGCCCTGAAGGGAAGACCTCTTTGTTCATAGAGTTCTTCTGCTTTGAGAATGATGAGATATGGGACATGGATAAGGAAAAGCTTTTTGACACTGCTATCGGTTGGCTGGACAAGCTTGGGTTTGTAAAAAGAGAAGAGGTTATTGATTACTATGTCAAGAAACAGCATGCTGTATATCCTGTTTATGATTTAGAATATAAGAAGCATCTTACTGCTTTAAAAAGTTATTTAGATAAGTTTGAAAATCTGATCTATATTGGAAGGCCTGGTAGATTCAAGTATACTAACCAGGATCATTCTATTGAGATGGGTGTTATGGCTGCGAGAAGCATTGTAGATGGGAAGAAGTATGATATTGAGAAGGTAGGGGCAGAGACAGAGTATTTTGAGAAAGGATATGCTCCATTAAAAAGTAATTAAAGATATTATTATTTTAAGATGTAAGTGATTAAGGTTTAATACCTATCCTGTAAGGCATATGGACTGGTTTACTCCCATTATAATAGAATATTAAGTCGTCATCTAGGTCTTTTGTGATGTTTAATATTCTTCCTAGGCTATCATAGGTAAAGTTCATGTTGTATACTTTGCTGTTATTGTCAAATCTGTCTGCTTTTGTTAATCTATCTATATTGTCATAATTCATTGATTGCCTTATCAAGTTAACTGTATCGTTAATAGCTCTTACATTGCCTACATTATCGTATAAGTAAGTAAGATTTTGCCTATTGCCCCAGTTATATAATAATATCCTGTTTAACCTGAAATTATTTTGATTATATGTGTATGTGGAGATTACACTGTTGTTATAAACTCTTCTTGTTGGTAATCCTCTTTCATTATAGTCTATGTTGTTTATCATTCCTTTTACTTTTTCAAGCAATGCTTGATTGTTATATGTGTAGTTGATTATATATCCATTTGGCTGTCTATTTGATAAGACTCTATCCATAGAATCATAAGTCCAGTTAGAATTAAACTTGGTATTGTCTATTAGCTTAGACTCCCCTGTTTTTCTTAAACGCTTATCATAATTATATGTTGTGTTTACCTGCGAGGTTAGAACTCTGGATAATGTACCATTTAGCTTTTCATCATAAATGTAAGATACGAACTCTGTTGATGAGGTCTTGTTTAGCAATCTGTTAATTAAATCATACTTTAGATTTGTTACAGTTCCTCTTCCATCTAGCTGCTTTATGAGGTTGCTTGCATTGTCATAGCTATAATTCCATACTCTCAAATCAGGATCATTAATGCTTGTTTTTCTGCCAAGTGTGTCATAAGAATACTTGAAAACATTACCTTTAGAATCTGTTATATTTACTATAGTATCTGCTGAATCATATTTATATATAGTTTTATTCGGGTAATTGCCTATATAATCTTCTATAACAACTATTCTTCCATATGCATCCATGCTGTATAAATGCCTATGATTGTTTTCATCATAGACTGTGATGTTCCAGCGGCTGAAATTTACTGTTTTTTGAGTATCATCTGGATTAACTACTTTTATTACTCTGTCCAATGCATCATATGCATATAAAAATCCTTTAACAGATGTATTTGGTGATGTGTAATTTTCATTAAAGCTTGAAAAGTAAGGATTACTGGCTTTTCTTACTCTAGTTAAATTATCATAGTATATATCCTGCACAATCTGTGCAGTCTCTGACTCTGTTTTAGTCTGTATTAGTTTTCCTAATCCATCAAAGAATTGGTATGTGTCTAGTGTGCTTGTTGTTCCATTTCTTTCTCTTTGCGATATTTTTACTCTTTCTGGAGCTATTCCATCAAATGAGTAATTATATTGCTTTGTGGGCAGGTTTAGACTATTGTATGGCAGTATTTCTCTACTTATTCTTCCAAATACATCATATACAAAGCTTTTATTAAATCTATTAGCGTCAGTTTCAAATAGAAGATTACCTGTTCCTAAATCATAACCATATTTAGCAACGTGGCCTTTTGCGTTTTCTATTTTATCAGGATAAGTGAATGTTGCGTCTCTTGTTCCT
>CAZTDM010000013.1:0-13734 GCA_964611795.1 Candidatus Woesearchaeota archaeon | reverse complement strand
AGATACGAAGCTCCAAGGTCTGGCAAGCCATTGTTTGTGCAGATAGATGAGTACAACAGGATAATAGAGACTGTTAATAACCTAAAGTTCTCACTACAGGAAGCAGAGAGAATACTCGGCAGCCTTAAACAATTAAAGGAAAAAGAGAATGAGGAGCTTTCCCGATGGGATGCTCATCTCAATAAGGTCAAGGACAAGTTATTGATGATCGACAAAAGGCTGTTTGAACCATGACACCAAGTCAGAATCCCTTATTCATAAAGCTAAGTGAACCTCTAGGTATTAAGAAATCTATAATAGAATCTGCCATGGATTCTGTATTATTATTAAGAGAACACGAACGTCTTAAGTTCACAGAAAAGCAGATAGAAGGTCTAACTGCCAGGTTCATAACAGCTGTAAAGAACATAGAAAGACAGATAGATGTTCTAAACAGTCTGCTCCCAAGAGTTAAAACCCCGGGTTTTCAAGCTAATGATAGCATCGACATTGCCCCAATCTATAGTACTCAAGAAGAGATAGAAATCGCAGAACCATCAAGTCTAGAAGACGAACTTAGGGATATTGAAGAAAAATTAAAAAGCATTGCTATTTAGAAAGTTTTATTAATCTACTTCTCGGTTTTTAGCACATGCCAGATGATAAAGACATTAAGGCTGAGATTAAAAATATTGCCAGGAGATCTCCGGAAAAGCATTATCCCATCTCTGAACTTAAAGACAATGGTTTTATTAGGAAGGCATGTAAGAAGTGCCAGACAAACTTTTGGACCATAGACAGGTCTAGAGAAGTTTGCGGCAATGCTACTTGCTCAAATGGCTTCACCTTTATTGGCAATTCACCTGCAAAAAAGAAGTTATCTTACTTAGATGTTTGGAAAGAGTTCTCTAAGATACACAAATCCCTTGGGTATCATGCCATAAACAGATATCCTGTTGTTTCACGCTGGAACCCAACTACTGAATTTACAATTGCTTCAATTGCAGCATTCCAGCCATTTGTAGTTTCTGGAGAGGTTGATCCGCCTGCTAACCCCTTAGTAATCCCGCAATATTGCCTGAGGTTTAGTGATATAGATTCTGTTGGCTTGTCAGGACACTTTACTGGTTTTGTTATGATGGGCCAGCATGCATTTGTAAAGCCTCACGATTATAACATCAATAAATACTTCTCCCATCATCTTGCATGGATAAACAAAGGCATGGGTATCAGCAATAAAAATCTTGCAATACATGAAGATGCCTGGGCAGGAGGTGGTAATCTAGGTACATCAGTGGAATTTTTCTCCGGTGGATTAGAGATTAGCAATCAGGTTTATATGCAATATGAAGTTGAAAACTCAAACATCAAGGAATTAAAGATTAAAGTTCTGGACATGGGTCAGGGTCAGGAGCGCGCAGCATGGTTCACCCAAGGTTCATTCACAAGTTATGAAGCAACATTCCCTAAGGTTCTTAATAACCTGTACAAGATTACAGGAGTTTCTATAGACAAAGATTTGATGAGGAGATTCTTGCCATTCTCCCCATATCTTAATGTTGGAGAAGTTAAAAACATAGAAAACTCTTGGGAGATGATAGCTAATAAGCTAAGTATTGACAAGAGAGAATTGAAAGAGAAAATGTCAAAGCTGGCAGCTTTATTTTCTATTGCCGAGCATACTAGATCTTTATTAATTGCGATCTCTGACAGCGGCCTTCCAAGCAACGTTGGCGGCGGCTATAATTTAAGGTTATTGGCTAGGCGTTCATTGTCATTTATAGACAGATATAGCTGGCAGCTTTCTCTGCCGGAGATATTCAAGATGCATGCTGACGAGCTCTCACCACAATTTCCAGAGCTAAAAGAGGACATCAATTGGATAGGAGAGATTCTAGAAGTAGAAAAAAGCAAATACCATGAGACTAAAAAAAGATCTAGGGATCTGTTATCAAGAATGCTTAATGAAGATATAACAGAGTCAAAGCTTATAGAGCTATATGACAGTCAGGGAATTTCCCCAGAATTAGTCAAGGAAGAAGCAGAAAAGATAAACAAGAAAGTAGCAATTCCAAATGATTTTTACTCAAAAGTATATGAAAGGCATGAAAAGACAGTACAAATTCATGCTACAGAGAAAGAAGAAAAACTGCTCCTGGGCAATCTCCCAGATACTAAGCAGATATATTACAAGGATTATAAGCTGGCAAAATGTAAGGCTAAAGTCTTGAAGATAATAGGCAACGATGTTGTATTAAACCAGACTGTTGCATATCCCACTTCAGGTGGCCAGCTTCATGATCACGGAACAATCAAAGGCCAAGAGTTCCTTGATGTCTTCAAGCAAGAAAATGTAATAATCCATAAATTAAAAGATCATCCTAAATTTAAAGAAGGAGATCTAGTCGAAGTTAAAATTGATCTGGGCAGGAGGTTGCAGCTAGCCCACCACCATACCTCTACACATATACTTAACGCTGCCGCCAGGAATATACTCGGCGAGCATATTAATCAGGCGAGTGCATTCAAGGATGTAGACAAAGCTAGACTTGATATTACCCATTTCAAAAGTCTTAGTGAAGAAGAGATAAGAAAGATAGAAGAAGAAGCTAACAGGATCATCAAGGCCAAGATACACATAGAAAAGAGCTTTATGCCGAGAAACATTGCCGAAAAGAAGTTTGGTTTTGCAATATATCAGGGTCCAGCAGTTCCAGGCAGGTTGCTAAGAATAGTCAACATAAAGAATACAGATGTGGAATGTTGTGGAGGCACACATCTAGACAATACCTCAGAAGCTGTGAAGATAAAGATACTTAAGGCTACAAAGATCTCAGATTCAATCACCAGGTTAGAATTTGTTGCTGGTAAAAGAGCATTAGAAGAAGAAAAGAAAGAATCAAGATTGCTTGATGAGCTTGCATCTATTCTTAAAGTCACAAAAAAACAAGTTCCGGCAAGAACACAAGAGCTATTTGAACTTTGGAAGCAGAAGGTAAAGAAAGGCAAGGAAATAGAACTTATATTCAAGTCTAAAGAAGAGCATAATCTTTCTGACAGAGAGTTATTAACGAAAACTTCTGAAATACTTAAGACGCAGCCAGAGCATCTTGTAAAAACAGTAAACAGATTCATTAATGAACTTAAGTCATGAGCTATCTCTAAGCTCAAAGCTATCTATTATGTGTACTGCTTCATTTATCAGATCAGCTAGCTCTTTCTTGTCTAGTTTGTAGCTCCCATATTCTGCATTAGATATCTTTTTAAACATCTTCAGCATTTTTTCTTTCATGACAGCATTTACTTTTCTGTTTACTAGCTCATTTTTCAGTTCAAAATAAGTGAAGTTATATTTGATATGGAATAAGTTCTTGAAATAACTTCTTATTAATCTTGACAGAGATTCTAGATTTTTATCCATATTTTCATCTGATATGTTATTCCTTAGCAGTTTGATTTGGTCAGCAATGCTATGCCTCATGTCTTCAAAACTTGGCTTTTCTGTCTTAACAACAATTCTCTTATGTTTAGATAAGTTAGATCTTCTTGTAAACATGTAAACAACAATCATGCCAGCTATGATAATTAAAGATGCAAATATCAGTGTGTAATCTGTTTTATTGGCAACGCATTCTAGGCATTCTCCTCCGCAGTCTACCTCAGTCTCATCATAGTTTCTTATATTGTCAGCGCAATGGCCTATCTTGCTATCATATTCTGCAAACTGCGCGTCTATAAGTATGTTGACTTTGGGTTTGGTTGCTCCATTCTGTTCATAGAATCCAGTAATGATTTGTACATCTTTACCTACTTGCAATATTAAATTATTATTCTGGGCATCTAGGCTGCCCTTAACATCCACCTTGCTATCTCCCTCGCTGTTTTCTATTACACTAGTAAATCTTGATGAAAACAAATTATACAGGGCATCATCGAAAAATATTTGTCCTAGCTGTTCTATGTTGATTTCAGAAAAGATAAGATTGTTGCTCTGTACTAATCTCGGCTGTTCTTTTCCTATCCCATCAATGTATATGATTACTGTCTCTTCTCCATACCAGCCTTCTTTAGGTTTGACAGCTACAATGCCTTTTTCCTGGTCTATATCCACAATTAGATTCTCAGGATTGTTGCTTGAGTATGCGAATTCTCCTTCAGGAAGTATAACTATTCTAGTCATATTAATGTAGGTCGTGCCATTATAATACCAAGATATCTGGCTTCTGATTGGTGAATATCTGCTTGGCAGCCCAGCAAACACGCCAGAAGTCTGTTCATTGGTTATATTAAACTCAAGTATCGGTATTGCTGCATTAGCTATTTCTGTATTTATTAAGAAAGCTAATATTAAAAATAAGTAAAACCCAGCAAGTCTCATAATTTAGTCAAGTCTAGCTAGCTTAAATAATTTTATGCTACAATCTAAAAGTGGTATAATAATCTATATAAAGCAAACAAACTATTCTTCTTCCATGTATTATCCTGAAAATAGAGGTTCTAAGAGATATTCATCTGAAAAGTCTGATTTAAAGTCAGACCCTTATAAACTAAAGCGTTACCAGGATTTAAAATCAAACATAGAAAGCTATCTATCCTATATAGAAGCGATTAAAAAAGAGACTTCAAAAGCTATTATTGGACAGGAAGAAGTAATTAATAGTGTAATCAAAGCCATACTTTCCAACGGGCATGTAATAATAGAAGGAGTGCCTGGAGTTGCAAAAACGCTTTTAATTAGAGCAGTTGGAAAAGCAACCGGTTGCAGCACGTCTAGGATACAGTTTACAGTCGACCTTCTTCCAGCAGATATCATAGGATTTACATCATATACAAAAGAGCAAGGATTTAATGTTGTAAAAGGACCGATATTTTCTAACTTCATAATAGCAGATGAGATAAATAGAAGTACTCCTAAAACTCAGTCTGCACTCTTAGAGGCTATGCAAGAAAAACAGGTAACAATAGGCAAGGAAACTTTCAAGCTGCCTATACCTTTTTTTGTTATGGCAACTATGAATCCGATAGAATCTACAGGAGTCTACCAGCTTCCAGAAGCTCAGATAGATAGATTCTTGTTTAAAGTTAGGATAGGTTATCCTTCCCAAGAAGAAGAAATATTCATTCTTGATAATAACATAAACATCAAGATGTTCGAAGAACTCAACATCAAGCCTGCCTGCTCGCCTGAAAGGATATCAGAGATGCAGAATGCAGTAAAAAGTGTCTATTTGAATGACGAAGTTGAAAAATATATCATAACAATAGTATCAGCAACACGAAATTCCAGAGACTATGACATAAAGCTAGGCAAGTACATAGAATATGGTGCATCTCCAAGAGCCTCAATAAGCCTGTTTATAGCAGCCAAAGCAGATGCCTTGATGCACGGAGATACATTTGTCACTCCACAAAATGTTAAAAACGTCGCGTACGAGACACTCAGGCATAGGATAATCCAGAACTACGAAGGCCAGGCAGAAGGCATTAAGAACGACGATATAATTAAAGAAATTCTATCTAAGATTCCAGTACCATGAAGGCATTAGAGTTGGAGCTACCTGCAGAAATAAAGAGACTAGAGATTCTTGTAAAGACTCTTGTGACATCTAAGTTTATTGGAAATTACAGGAGTGTATTTCGCGGACGCGGTTTAGAGTTTGAATCTTACAGGGAATATACACCAGAAGATGACTCAAGGCTTATAGATTGGAAAGCATCCGCAAGAACAAATAAGGTTCTTATAAAAGAACTCAAAGAAGAAAGGAACTTAGACGTAACTTTCTTATTAGACACAAGCTCTAAAATGTTATTTGGTTCGACAGACAAATTGAAAAGCCAATATGCCACAGAGCTGATAGCATCATTAGCATATGCAATCTTAAAAGCCAATGACAATGTATCATTGATAACTTTTAATGATAAAAACATAAAGATAATTCCTCTTGCAAATGGCGAAAAGCAATTTTACAAGATAGCTAAGGTTCTTCTCGACAATAATAACTATGGCAACAGTTTTAATCTAAAAGATGCATTAAACTTTGCCTTGTATAATGCAAAAAAAGAGTCTCTCTTGGTGATTGTTTCCGATTTTATCAATCCGGGCAAAGATTGGCAGTATCTCCTGAAGGTAGCTTCGCAAAAATTTGATGTAATAGCATTAATGATTCGCGATCCTCGTGATCGTGAGCTTCCGGAGAATTATAAGATAACATTGGAAAGCCCAGAAACAGGCAGGAGGATTATTGTGGACACTTCTGTAATTAAGGATAAATATAGCAAGTATGTAAATGAAGAGGAAGAATATGTAAAACAGGAATTCATAAAAGCAAGTTCTGATTTCGCAGAGATAATTACAGATAAGCCGTTTCTAGAGCCCTTAATCGAGCTGTTCGGAAGGAGGAAGAAGAAATGGAGATAGTATTCTCACATCCGAGCTATTTGTGGTTTCTGCTTAGCATACCAATCTTGATATTTACTCATTTCCTTAGTATAAAGTATACAAGTAAAAAAGCATTAAAGTTCGCTAACTTTCCTGCCATAGAGAAGGTTACGGGAGACAAGCTAGTAACAAAAAACCTATTGATATTGATAACTAGATCTGTAATCTTGCTGTTAGCTATATTAGCTGCTGCCGGCTCAATATTATGGTACACAACATTGACTTCTAGCTCTGATTATGTGCTGGCTATCGATGCATCGTCAAGCATGCTGGCAGATGACTATTCGCCAGATAGGCTGGAAGCTGCAAAAAGCTCTGCCATGGTATTTTTAGATTCCATCCCCTCAAATACAAATATTGGAGTCATATCATTTGCAGGAACTAGTTTTGTAGACTCCCAACTAACTAACCAGCGCAGTTTTCTCAGGCAGGCAATCTCAAGCATACAAGCAAAAAGAGTAGGTGGTACAGACATAGGAGAAGCAATAGTAACAGCCTCAAATTTATTATCATCAAGCAAGAATGCCAAGGTCATAATACTTCTTACTGATGGCAGGACAAATGTAGGAGAGACTATAGATGATGCTATAACATATGCAAATACCAATAAGGTTACAATAAACACCATTGGCATAGGAACAGTAGCTGGCGGGAATATAGGAAGCGATATAACTCTTACATTAGATGAAGAGACTCTTAAAAGAATCTCAAAAGAAACTTCCGGCACATATGCCATAGCAAGAAACAACAATGAGCTGGCTGAGGCATACAAAGGAATGGCAGAATTGACAAACAAGAAAGTGCCTTTTAACTTATCAATATTATCTTTGGTTATTGCTATAATTTTATTGCTTGTAGAGTGGGGTTTGATTAATACTAGGTATAAGATTCTTCCCTAGATTATGAAGCTGAGTATAGTTACAAAAACTCCTCCAACAAAATCCATGCTTATGTCAAATAAACTTCCTCCAACTCTCCCAGGAACAAATAATTGATGCATCTCATCACTTACAGCAAACAGTAATATGAAAAGCAATGTACTCATCTTCTTATTTTCAAATCTATCATCTTTCAGAAAAGCAAAATATACTGTAAAACTAAAAACAGAATATTCCATTATGTGTAGCATCCAACCGCTAAATCCAGGCTCAGCATCCTGTCCCAAAGGATAGCTTAAAGAAGAAAAATAGAATATTATAACAGCTATAAAATATACCGGTATCCAATATATCAAATTCTTTTTCATCTCACCAAAATAGCTGGCTTGCCTGGTAATGCTTGCCTAGCTTTCTGCTCACTAGAGCTTTCTGCCTTTATTACATCAATCTTGCATTCAAATTCTTTTTCAAGTATTTCTTTATTCTTATTTAAAAAAGTATATTCATATTTCTCATTTAATATTTCCATAGGAATTTTTCCAGGATCTTTAACGATCATGCCAATAAGTTTAGTACTATCATTTTCATGGCCTTTTACGATAAATTTCCTGATAAGTTGCCCAACATCTCTAGATTCAGATTTTTTTACATCTTCAAATAAGCAATATTTCCATCCCTCAGCCACAAATAAGCTAATGTTCCTTGGTTTGACTTTAACTAGATTGATTATAGTCCTTACATCGCTTTTAACATTCTCAAGCATCTCTTCAGCAGATTCTAGTTTGTTATCTATTTTTTTAACATTATACTTTGGCCATTTAGCTCTCGCAACTAGTCCTTTGTTTCCAAGTTTGCTCCATAACTCCTCAGCAGTATGTGGTGCAATTGGTGCAATCATTAATGCCATATTCTTCAATGCTTCTTTTTTATCTCCTTCTGCCTGCATTAAGTAATTAGAAAATACAATTAGCTGCATTATATCTAAAGCCCTCTATATCCTCAGATACTCCATTTATAGTCTTGTGCATTCTACTCTCAATAGCCTTACTCTTTATCTTATTTTTTTCATCAGCTAGAGTAAATAATCTTAGTAAAAATCTATTGCTTCCTTCCACTCCTTCATCTGTCCATTCCATATCTTTTTCAGGTGCAGATACAGAAAGCAAATACAATCTTAGCACATCTGGCCCATATCTCTCAATCATCTCCCCAGGGTCTACCACATTTCCCCTTGATTTGCTCATTACACTTCCTTCCTTAGTAACCATGCCATGTGCAAACAACCTGGTAAATGGCTCGTATATATGGATATATTTAAGATCTCTCAATGCTTTAACAAAGAATCTTGAATAAAGTAAATGCAATATAGCATGCTCTATCCCTCCAACATACTGATCAACAGGCATCCAGATTGCTGTCTTCTTCTTGTCAAATGCAAATTTTTTCTCTTTTGGACTGCAATATCTCAAAAAGTACCAGCTAGAATCTACAAAAGTATCCATAGTATCAGTCTCTCTTCTTGCTAGCTTCCCACATTTATAGCATTTAACATTCACAAATTCAGAGACTGTAGCCAATGGATTTCCAGTTCCAGTAAACTCTGTTTTCTCAGGCAATCTAACAGGAAGATCTTTCTCAGGAACAGGTAGCATCCCGCATTCTTTGCAGTAAATAATAGGTATAGGAGTTCCCCAGTATCTCTGCCTTGATATGAGCCAGTCCCTAAGCTTATACTTGCTTGCTCTTTTTCCAATATTGCTCTGTTCAAGATAATCATTGATTCTCTCTATAGCTTCTTTGTTCTTCATTCCATCAAATTTTTCAGAATTAACTAACACCCCATCTTCATCATAAGCCTTTATCATTTTGTCCTGGCTTATCTTCCAGTCAACTCTTGGCTGAATAACTACTCTCATAGGTAATTTGTATTTTCTAGCAAAATCAAAATCTCTCTGGTCATGTGCCGGCACACCCATTATTACTCCAGTTCCATAGTCCATCAGAACAAAGTTAGCCGTATAAATTGGGATTTTCTCATTAGTGACAGGATTAACAGCATGTCTTCCAGTATACAATCCTTTTTTCTCAGCATCATTAGCAAACCTGTCTTTTATTACAAATTCTATGGCAAACTTCCTGACATCTTCCTCATGCTCATTCCCCTTTACCAATTCCATTAACCTAGGATGCATAGGAGACAATACTAAGAAAGTAACACCATACAAAGTATCAGGCCTGGTAGTAAACACAGTTAATGGATCATTGCTTCCCATTAATCTAAAATCAATTAAGGTTCCATCACTCTTGCCAATCCAGTTTTCCTGCATTACTTTTACTCTGTCTGGCCAATGTTCTAGTTTCTTTAAATCCTTCAAAAGCTCATCTGCATATTCTGTAATCTTGAAGAACCACTGCTCTAATTCCTTGACAGTTACGTTATTATGGCATCTCCAACATTTTCCGTCAATAACTTGCTCATTAGCCAGTACAGTTCCACAATGCTCACACCAATTAACAAGCGCTTTCTTCTTGTATGCTAATCCTTTTTCATAAAACTTTAAGAATATCCATTGGTTCCATTTATAGTAATCCTCATTGCAAGTTATAACTTCTCTATCCCAGTCATAACTAAAGCCAAGTTGCCTCTGCTGGATTTTCATCTCATTTATCCTGTCATAAGTCCATTTTCTTGGATGAACTTTGTTCTTTATGGCAGCATTTTCAGCAGGTAGACCAAAACTATCATAACCAACAGGAAACAATACATTATATCCTTGCATCCTTTTATATCTAGCATATGCATCACTTATACTATAAGTTCTTATATGGCCCATATGCAGCTTACCAGACGGGTACAAAAACATATCAAGCATGTAGAACTTCTTCTTTTTCTGCGAACTCTTTCCTAAAGAGCTCTCTCTGGCCTTGAAAACTTTAGCCTTGTCCCATTTAGCTTGCCACTTGCTAGCTATCTTTTTCAGATCAACCATGCTATAGAATCTTAAAGGCTAATTTATAAAAGTTTTGAAAATTAGTTAAAGTATTGCTAAAGTATATATAGACTCCTCTTTCCCTTCTTTGGCTCTTAATGAAAAAGATTGTGGCTCTCTTAGCTAGATCCTAACGCTTGCCCAAAACCCTGCAATATTTGCTGTAATAGCTCATCAATGCCATCTTTTAATGGTCCATTACAAGCATCTAAATCTAATGATGCCAGATTTCCTGAAACAAATCTTGTGCTAATTGTACTCTTTGGAATGCTGCAAGTCATACTTTTTCCCTCAAAGTCCTTTGGAGTACTTCCAGTAGCTTTTTCAATAGCAATAGCTACATTGCAATTATCCCCTTGTGCACCTTGTATTGCATAATTAATTGTACCATCATTAAGAACCTTACTATAAGTAACTGCACTGCATGTCTTAGCTGCCTCGACAAAACAAGCGTCATCGCTACATGACTTTACCTTACTTCCACCACAACCAGAAACAACGAGAACTAATGCAGCTAAAATAATGAATGTTACCTTTTTTTCCATATCGTCTAGTCAAATTAATATATTTATATGTATTTCTATTCTACGAACCAATAAAAACATTAGCAAATTTAATCAAAATTTTATTAAACAGGTTTATTGAAAAGGTTTAAATATGGTCTTTTAAGTTCTTTTTGATTAACCTTAAGCTTTTCATAAAAGGTTACATGGACCTGTAGCTCAGCTTGGATAGAGCACAGCACTTCTAATGCTGGGGTCGACGGTTCAAATCCGTTCAGGTCCGCTTAACCTTTCTTAGAAAGAAACGTTAGCGAAAGAAATAAGAACCCTTTTCCGTTAACGCTTTTGCTTACAAAAGGGTTATATGGCACCGTAGCCAAAATGAGCTAAAGTTCATGGCAATCCGGTAAGGCAATCGATACTCCAAAAGAGTAGTTGAACCTGCAGTTCCGGAAGCAGCTAGCGATCACATCTGGGTTCAAATCCCAGCGGTGCCTTTCTAAAAACAACCGATAGAACCTTTAGTTTTTAATTCAAAGGCATCAAAATACAAAAAAACTTTATCATTCAATTTTCCTTTAATGTAATTATCATGCAATCTATATTCAATAGCATTGCCTATCATAACCACAGACCTTTCTCCAACTAGCTCTACATGCTCAGGATAAAATATAAAATTTTTGAATACCTCCTTTATATCCTTTCCAACTTTTTCTCCATTTGGGAATATTATGTGCCCAACATCGGCTATTAAGAAGCCATCTAAAGAATGAGGTGTTCTTTTAATAACTTCCATAAGTGAACCATCAACCTTATCCAAAACTAGAGTATCACCTATACGTTTTTTGATTCTCTCTTTGCCCTCATGGCCTACTACCATTAAATAAAACTCCTTAATCTCTTTTAGATCTTCTAATTTTAATGGTAATGTCTCTTCTTCCATTCTGATTATATACTAAGAAAAATTTATATATCTATCTAAGTTACGATTTATATCAAATGAGGTGGTATAAATGAAAAAATCTAGTATTCTTATGATATTAATGTTAGTTCTAAGTGCAGTCTCATTATCATTTGTCTTTGCTGAAGAAAGCAATACAGCTAGCAGAATGATGAAAGAAGACGTATACATGATCAAAGAGATAGCAGAACGCCCACATAAACCAATGATCTACAAGATGCATTTTATGGGCAAGGGGATAGCTGTAAATCCTTCAGATCTTAATGATTTTTCAAGAGTGGCAATAGTCGCTGCTAAAGTAGCTGTGCCTAATGGAAGTATTATAGGCAGAGGAATACTGCAACTTGAAAGAGAAAAGTACTGGCTTTCTAACATTAGGGTAGAAGGAGATTCTAGCAGTGCAGATGTTTATGCTAAAGAGAGCAGAACAAAGATAGGAGACTTGTCTTTAACTAAAAAAGAAGGCACTAATGCAATATGGCATGGAGTGCTTAACATAAATAGCAGAAACTTACATGTTTATTTCCTGGGCATGTCTCGTGGCTTTTCAGGAGAGGAGTTAGCAGACAAGGCCAAGGATTATTGTAAAGAGAATCCAGAGGACCTTAAATGTAAATCTGTTTCAGGCTATGATTGCAAAGAAAATCCAGAGCAATGCAGGGAAAAAATAAAAAGATACTGCACCGATCATCCAGCAGATTCAAGATGCAAAGAATTATTGAGAGCATATTGCAGAGAACATCCTGATGATGAAAGATGTAAGGCTCCAGAAACAAGTACCACAACAGAAACTACAGCCACATCATCTATAGAGACAACATCTACTATTGCGACAACAACTGTAGAAGGCTCTTCGACTTCAACAACATCTATATTCGTTACTACAACTGTAGGAGCTTAAGATGAAAAAAACTACAATAGCCATAGCTACATTCTTGCTTGTTATTTTTATAGCTGGATGTGCTAAACAGCCGACAAGAGAATTTGCAGGGCAACCAGAATATCAACCCTCTGCAATAGTACCTGCCCAAGCAGTAGCTCAGCAATCCAGCCAGCAGGCAGTTGATGCAGTGATAGATGCTCAATTGTCTCAGCTTATAGATCAAGAAACAGACCTAGCGCAGTTAGAGAGAGAATTACTAATTTAATTCTTTTTATTATTGAATAGGATTACTGGCTATATTTCTTAACAATGTTTTTATCTACTATTTTTACTCTTCCAACCTCTATATGCCCGCAATATTCATCATCAATTACTTTCTTAACATCCCCTAGCTCCAATCTCTTCTTGAATATGGGCCCATCAACAACTAAAGTGTCTGCATGTCCTCCCTCAAATCCTATGTGGAATCCATGTCTCTGGCTTAATCTTTTCAGCCTGTCAAAGTTCTCTTTTGTCAGCTTCTCTCCAAGCCAGCCCTCTCCCAAACCTTCGACAGCTACTTGTGTAATCCTGATGTCATATCCTCTTGCTATCATGTCTTCAACTAATTGGTCATGCTCCATTCCTGCATGGCTTGCAAATACCTCTACTCCGAAAGGATGCAATTCATTCTGTAAGCTCTTTAGCTGAGTCTCCTGCAATCCAACACCCCCAAGAACTAATGCCTCAACAGGATTTTTCTCTACAACTTCTCTGATCAGCTCAGCTTCTTTCTCAGCATCTGCAACATCGCATCCAATCAATATATGCTTAAATCCTAGTATCTCAGCAAGCTGCTTAGTATGCTCAACAGTTGCATAATGGAATAAATAGCAATCTTTTCTGCTTGGCTTAACACTCAGAAGATATTTTATGTTCCATCCTCTGCTCATAGCATATTCTATAGCTAAAGTGCTGTCCTTGCCCCCAGAATACATTATAGCGACATCCATAAGCATATTATTAACCCTAAGTTATATAAAACTTTCCATGAAAATAGAGGTTTAATAAAAATAAAGAACGAGTCTAATCTACAAATTTTACTGGTGTCACATACAAAAG
>CAZTDM010000012.1:12897-15170 GCA_964611795.1 Candidatus Woesearchaeota archaeon | reverse complement strand
TCAACACATCTGATAACTTTATAACAATCCTTAGGGGTAACCTGACATTCAAGAAGGCAGTAGCAAGAGACAGGGTAATACTGAACTTATCTCAGCTTAAATTTTCTGGCAATGTGAGCAAGAGATATCGGTATGCGATAAACTTCACAGGCATAAGAGGAGATACTATCTTTGGAATAATGCAGGGAAGAACAGCGACAGCAGCTAATATCACAGGAACTAACATAACAATAAGAGGCAATGATAGCAGAATATTTAATACCTGCATGATTGCGAACAAGAATAATGGTAGCTGGTTTTGGATATGCAACGGACAAGAAGCATGGTCGCCAGCAGGAATAGAAGGTATTTGATAGGAACAGAAAATGAACCCTTTTAAAAAAGCTTCAATGGAAAACAACCTTTTAGAAAAACGTTGACGAAAAGATAAAATGAAAATGAACAGGAAAATTATAACTATCATATTATTAGTAGGCTTTTTTGTATTCCTAGCTATAAGTGTATTATCTGTAGGAGAGCAATTTGCAAGACCAGATTCCGATAATTCAGTAGGATTATGGACAATAACCCCATTATTTAGCAAAATTAATGAAGTAACTGCAAATGATGCAAATCTTATAAAAAGTTCTGGCAGTCCAGTAGCCGACATTTATTCAGCTAGATTATCAGATGTAACAGATCCAGCAGTATCCACAGGGCATATAATAAGGGTTAGGTATAGCAGGAATGATACTGGTGCTGTATCAACAGTAGACCTGACATTCAGGCTTAAACAAGGCACAACTTTAATCCGTGAAGATGTCTTTATTGCCATTTCTGATGCCTGGACGACAACAGTATCTACTTTAACAGCAGCTCAGGCAGACAGCATAACAGATTACAGCAACTTATTCTTTGAATTCCAAGCCGATTCTTTTGTAGAGCCAGGAGAAAAAGTATTAGCTGTCAGGGTAAGCTGGGCAGAGCTTGAAGTGCCAGCAGCTACAGCCCCAGTAAGCAAGGGTTTATTGCAAATAAGAGATGACGGATTATTGCAAATAAGAGATGACGGATTATTGCAATTCAGATGAACATATATGAAATACACTAAAAAGATACATTATCATACCAAAGAAGGATGCAAATGCCTTTGAGATTTTAATCAAAACACGAGGAATAAGCATGAATCAGATAACTTTAATTGGAAGCAATTTGCTAGTTAGCTTAATGTTTGTTCTAGCAGAAGCACAGGGGGACAGGGAAAAAGATCATAAATTCTCAGGTACTTTTTTTAAATCAAGAGAGCATCATATTTTGATATCGCGGAGATAGGAATGAAAATTTATTCATTCTTTTTTGTTTTGCTGTTACTTATCTCGAATAGCTTGTCTTACACAACAAGCGATCAAAATCAGAATATTTCAATATATCAGACATATGGAGCATCTAGCTTCCTAGATCAGAATCAGAACATATCTCTCCAATTAAACACTCAAGCATATTTCTTATCATCAAATTTTAATTTCACATTAGCTATCTTTCCATTATTTGGTGCAGCAGAAACAACAACAGCAACTACAACCACAGTACCTGTTGGAGCAGGTGCAGGTGCAGGTGGCAGCGTACTTGACTTTACAGTTTCCCCCCCATTTTTTAAATATCTATTAAGGCCTGGAGAAACAGTCTATACTAACTTTACAGTTAAAAACACAGGTAATGTAATCATTCCATCAATCTTGATCAAGCATCAGATGCCGGACTTTATAACTATTGCAGAGGATGAGCTCGCGCTACTGCCATTACAAGAAAGAACCATAGGTATAACATTCACAGCTTCTCTGGAAGCGCTGCCAGATGTATACTCTGGATTGATATCTTTTGAAACCCCATCCTTAGTAAAGAATATTATTGCAATAATGGAAGTAAAAAAGCTTAAGCCATTGTTCGATATAAAAGTGCAGGTTGATGAAAATTTCAAGAAGGTTTATCCTGGTCAGGTAGTTCCTGCAGATATGATACTCTATAATTTTGGAGATCTTAAGCCTGTTGACGTAAAGCTATTCTATTCAATAAGGAATATTGAAGATGGGAAAGATATAACATTCAGAGACGAGACTCTGGCTATAAACGAGCAGTTGCTAAAGAAAGTAAACCTGACAATACCAGAGGGCTTGCCAACAGGTAGCTACCTGTTCTATGGCAGGCTGATTTATGGCGATAATGCAGAAGCATCAAGCAGTGATCTGATAGAAGTTGTTCTTCCTCCGCCTGTTGAGGCTAAGAAGTCAAATTTC
>CAZTDM010000012.1:0-12887 GCA_964611795.1 Candidatus Woesearchaeota archaeon | reverse complement strand
AATTTCATTGTGATAACAACTATAATCCCCTCAATCATATTGCTTTTGATTATCATAGTACTTTTGTATCTATACTCTAAAAGAAGAAAAACAAGAGAATATGATGAATTACTTACCACAGAGATAACTGCAAGATTAAAGCAGGGTTACTCAAAAGAGCAGATATTAAGTTCTGCAAAGAAAGCTGGATGGCCGAGGAAGATGGTGAAAGATATATTAAAAAGATTATAGAATGCTGCTAATCATCTCCATCCCCTTCTTCAACATAAAATCTTGGAACGTCACCTGCAACAAATCTTATTATGCTTGTATTTCCAACTTTTCTTCCGTTATCATTTATTATTTTATTAACATATCCTACAGCCTGTTCTAAACTATCTGCCATACTGTTATCGACAAGCTTGCTGGCCAGCTCTTCCCTGGTGAAAGGCCCAACTCTTTTGGTATTCATTACGATCCTGCCGATAAGGCCTCTTTTAATCCCATATATCTGAGCTAGCTTCCTTCCAGCTTTTTGTTGCTGCTCATATATGCTCATAGGCCTATTCTCCCCAATTAGCTTATCATATAGATCTTTTAAAGTATTATAATTATCCATCTTATTTTCAACTCCTTTTTATCTCAAAAATTTCTATGCAGTTATATATAAACTCTTCTATGCTCCAACTACTATAAAGTAATTCTACAAGTTTATATAGAATATTAAATCTAGACTAATGATGTTTAGAAAGTATGGATTCGTAGGAATATTATTGATATTATTTGTCGAGCTTAATTTTATTCTGGATCTGCAGCCATTCGCAAAATTGTATTTTCCCATAGTCTGGCTTGGCTACATTCTGGTAATTGACGCATTAGTCTATAAGATAAGGAAAAATTCATTGATAAGCAGCAGATTTTCAGAATTCCTGGGCATGGTAATAATATCGATGCTTTTCTGGTGGATATTCGAGTTCCTGAACCTGCCGATACAGAATTGGAGATACCCTGGATTAGAGCTTCTTGACACAAAGATGATTCTTTTCGGAATATTAAGCTTTGCAACAGTTCTTCCGGCATTTTTTGAAACAGTTGAGCTCTATAGGTCAATACATCTTTTTGACAATAAGAAACTGCACAAATCCCATAAGATTACAAAAAGATTCATCCATACTATGCTTACAATAGGGATCATCTCTTTTATCCTGCCAATAATCCTGCCAAGATACTTCTTCCCATTGGTCTGGGGCAGCCTATTCTTCATCCTGGACCCGATAAACTATCTGCACAAGCAACCAAGCATAATAGGCCATCTTAAAGACAAGAATCTTGCAATTCCATTGACATTATTGCTTACAGGCATCACTCTTGGCTTTTTTTGGGAGTTCTGGAATTACTGGGCAGCTATAAAATGGACATACAGCATCCCATACGTTAGCTATTTTAAGATATTTGAGATGCCAGCCCTGGGCTATCTAGGTTGTTTTCCGTTTGCATTCGAACTTTATGCAATGTACTGGTTTGTTAGAAGCTTATTCTTGAAGAAAGATAATCTGCTAGTTTCTTAATCTCTTGCTATAGACATAATAATCAAGATTGTACCAGTGTTTTTTGAACTCTGCTATCTTCTCAAAGCTATTGTTCTCAAAGAATGATATAGATTCTTTGTTATTTTTTTGTATATCGCAAGCAATCTTATGCATTCCCTTTCCCTTCATCTTTTGCTCAACATGCTTGACTAGCTTAGTTGCTACCCCATTATTTCTTGCTTCTTTAGCAACACCTATCCATGTGATGTAAAAGACTCCCCCAGCCTCATAATAGCCCATACAGAATCCTGCAATCTTTCTATCTTTCCTGGCAACTAAAAAGACAAGGTCTTTATTCTTGAGTTTCTCTTTGAGCTTGCTGGGAGTATACCAGCTTACCTGGTCTTCTCTGCTGTATGTTGGATAATACTTTGTGTTCATGATTACTTCTCTGGTAACCTTTGAAAATTCCCTTATTTCATTATCTTTTAATAGTCCGACTTTCATAAGAAAGCTGCTAAAAGAACTGTTTAAAAATCTTTGTATTTAGCCAGGAAACCCTTTCTTTAGGCCTTAAAGAGCAATAAACATGCCTCCATCTCCTCTGACTAAACTCCCTTTCCAGCCTTATAAGATGGCCAAAACCCCTTTTTCTAAGTTCTTTCTCAACAACTCCTCCCTTATGAGGGTGCTTGTATATCTTATCATGCGGCGAGTTGAAACCATGCATATAATGAACAAGCTCATGCGCAATAGTTACATCAATCATATACTCAGGCACAATAAGGTTGCTGAACAAGCTGTTTATTGCAATCTCGCTGCTGCCATCCTTTAGCCTTTTGATATGGCCAAACTTGTTCTTCCATTCTCCCTTGAATATGATTACTACATTATTCTTCTTTTCAATCTCTGGAAATAATATTTTCCAGATCTGGTCTAGCCTGGTAGATAACCAAGTATGGTCTCTCATAAAAAATTTAGAAAAAGAAGTAGATTAAAAAGTTATCTCTTCTTCCTGCCGTTCTTTCTTGGCTTGTCTTCCATCATTGCCATCATGCCATGCATTGAATGTACCGGGCATCCATTGTGCATACCCATATGCATAACTATCTTGGCAGCAATCATTATTGCCAGTCCTAGAGAGTATCCGAGCCACGCCCATATAACGCTTCCATTTTGCTGGGCCATCCATCCACCAACTAGAAATGCTAGAGATACACCTCCGACAGCTGCTCCTCCAAGAATATAACCAAGATCTTTACCAGTACAAGTACATTTTCCAATCTTTATGTCCATACTAGCACACCTCCATTTTATTGTAATAATAACATAATGCTTTATTTATATATTTTGCGGTATATTGTATATTATTTCTCATGTTGCATTATACGAAATTCCAGAATAATCTCCCATCTTGCATCCTATCCGAAAGCTTTATATAATAGTTTGTTATATTTTATTATAAAATAACAATGGTGGAAAAATGGCACAAGCAATTGTAAAATTAGGAGAGTATGAAGATAGGGTATTAACTATAATAAAAGGTAAATACGGGCTTAAGAACAAATCTGATGCAATAAACTTTATAATAGACAAGTTTGAAGAGCAATTTTTAGAGCCTGAATTACGCCCAGAATATATAGAGAAACTTAAGAAACTAGAAAAACAAAAAGGAATTCGCTTTAAGAATATAGAGGAACTTAGGCGACATATAGAGAATGCGTGAATATGATATAAATCCTGACCTAGATAAGATTCTTCAAAAACTATTCAAAAGAGATAAAATTGCATATGACGCCATTATTAATAAGATTCAAGAGATTATTAATAGCGAAAATATAGACCATTACAAGAATCTGAGATATGATATGAAGGATAAGAAAAGTGTGCACATAATGAAAAGTTTCGTGCTAGTCTTCAGCTATGACAAATCTAAAAATGTTGTATATTTTCTAGATTACGATCATCACGATAATATCTATAAGATAAGACATTAGAAATCCTTATAATCAGCTATCTAGTCAAGTTTTATATGCAAGTCCAGATTATCAATTTCAGGCGTGGAAAACGCACTCAAACAAATAACCAGATGATTCTAAGAGTAGCTGGCATTAATAATAAGGAGAAAGTAGCAGCCTTATTACACAAGAAAGTTATATTCAAGACAGAGAAAGAAAAAGAGATTGCTGGCAAAGAAAATAAGATATAATATCCTTTAAAATTATTTATATATTTTGCGGTATGTCATTCCTTATTCCTTATGGCAGAACTATATCTTAAATAGTTCATCTATCTTATTTAAAATGTCTCTGTGAGTATTCTTGTCTATCTTTGCAATCTTCTTTATTGCTAGATCTTTAAAAAATGTAGCTATCTGCCAGTATTTTACTTTACTTTTCAATGGTAAGCTCCCTTGCTCAAATCTATCTAAAGAAACACCACCACTATCTGGATTGCTAGTTATCGCACACCCTATTATATCTTGTCCATATTCGGCAAGTACCAGAACTGGTCTTTTCTTGGCATTTATCGAATCAGAAAAAGGAAAATTAATTATTACTATATCCCCTTTAGAGTACATCGTCCCATCTATCGTCATATGTGTTATCCCAGGTCTTTTTTAATGATTTTTCAGATAACAACATAAATAAGTGCTTCTCATCCAATTTTATAGGTTTTATGGTTATTTTTTCCTTGTCTTCTGTAATCAAAAGTTTAGTGCCTTTATCAAGCTTGAAATCATCTCTTATTTTCTTTGGTATTACAATCTGACCTTTCTCACCTATAGTTACGACTTCTGCCATACTTGTAGGAATATATTACTGATATATAAATCTATCTTTTAAACAATTATGTCAAGAAATTACTCTTTGTCTAAATTTCTACATTTTTTCAACAGCTTCTATGCCCAATAGATCCAAAGCATTCTTCAATGTATATCTTGTTGCCTTCACAAGCTCTAATCTGGCATACATAATCTCTTTATCCTTGCCGATGACCTGGCAATTATGGTAAAACTCATTAAATAATTGCGCAAGGTCAAATGCATATGCAGCTATAGCCTGGGGCTTCATTGTTGCAATTGTGTCTTTAAATTTAGAGATATGCTTTATCAGCCTAAGCTCTTCATCTTTCTGCAGCAGGCTTAAATCAGCCCTTGCTACAGGCTTCGCCTTTCTTAATATTGAAGATGCTCTTGCATAGCTGTATTGTATGTAAGGAGCAGAATCTCCATCTAAGCTTAATGCCTGATCCCAGTCAAAATTCACATTCTTCTCCGGGCTTACTCTGAGTATAGAATATTTCAAGGCCCCATAAGCTATCTTCATAGCTAGCTGTCTATCTATTTTCTTGTATCTCTTCTTCAATTCACTCCCTGCTTTTTTCAATAGCTCATCCATAAAGTCTTGCAGCAAGACAAAATTCCCCTGTCTTTTTTGCATCTTCTTGCTCTCTAGCAAGATAAATGAATAATGTATTATCTCTGGCTGCTCATAACCCAGCAACTTTAATGCTGCAGCAAGCTGCTGGAAATACAGTTTCTGGTCTTCTCCAAGTACAACTATATTTTTCTTGGCCATCTTTAGCTTGTCAATAGTATAAGCCAGGTCTCTCAATACATATAATGAGGTTCCATCTCCTCTTGTCATCACAATCAATGGCTGTTTCATTGCAAATTCAAACTCTTTCTGGTCCAATACTTTTCTTCCATGCTCATCCGTGAACACCTTGCCGGATTTCTCAAGCCTCCACAAGACCTCATTCACACTCTTATCCCATAGATACTTGCTCTCATAGTCAAACTTGTCATATTTAATACCCAGCTCAGAAAGAATATTTACTTGTCCATTTACACATACATCCACTATCTTTTTGAACTTATTTTTTACTGCCTTGTCTCCCTTCTCTAGCTTAGCAAGCAATTGCAAGGCCTGTTTCTCTATCTTCTCATCTTTCTCAGCCTTTTTGCTCATCTCAACATAAACCTTCATCAGCTGTCCAAACTTAGGCTTCCCCTTTAACCCAAGGGCAAGATATGCAATCTGCTTTCCAACATCATTAATATAATAATGTATGTCTGTCTTATATCCAAGAAACCTGTAAATTCTTGCTATAGAATCTCCAATCAATGCATTCCTTGCACTCCCAACATGAGGAGGAGCATTTGGATTAATGCTAGTATGCTCAATTAAGACATTCTCTCCAGTCTTCATCCTTCCATAATTGTCTTTTTCCTTTAGAACATCAGAAAGAATAATCTTTGCAATTTTATTTTTCTGTATCTTAAAATTTACATATGGTCCTGCATTATTTATCTCAAACAGGTCAGACTTTAATTTAGAGGCTATGTTCTTAGCTATTTCAATAGGGTTCTTCTTATAGCTTCTTGCCAGCTCAAAGCAAGGATATGCATAATCCCCATGCTCTTGATTAGCAGGAACTTCTATCTCAACCTTCTTCTTAAGTTCTTTTTCAAGCAGTTTCTTTACTTCTTCTTCAAAATTCATTTTAGCTTCTTTCTGGCAGGCTCAAGAATCTCTATAAGATAATCTGCTACAGAATTCTTCAAATCAAGCGGGTGCAGCTTCTTCTTTACAAACTCGTGTTCTAACTCTTCATAACTGTTAAATTCCACATTGCCGCCAAACTTCTCGTTTCTTTTAACCTTAAAGCTGTCTATTCTTGGGAATATAACCAGTTTTGCTATCTGCAATACTGGATTATCTTCTAATACTCCTTCTGGGCAGTATGCAGCATTAATCTTACTTCTTACATCTTTCTCACTATCTCTTATAGATATCAAAGAATCTGGAACGCTGCTTGACATTTTGCTTCCAGGCCCTTTCAATGATGTTATCAATGGTGTATGGATGCAGACAGGTGCTTTATATCCTAGTCCCGGCAACAATTCTCGAGCAAGCACATGTATCTTTCTCTGCTCTAGTCCTCCATAAGCGATATCTAAGTCCATGGCCTTGATATCTTCTATCTGCATGAATGGATATACTACCTGGGACACATGCGCATTATCTATATCTCTTGCTATCTCCTGCATGCTTCTTAACGCTCTGTTTATTGTTGTTGTTAATGTCATCTTAAGCAAATCATCAATATACTCTGGCTTTCTCTGGAAACTGCTTCCAAGAACATATTCTGCTTTTAATCCAAATGCCTTGAATCCAGCTTCCCATGTTTTCGCTTGCTTAGCAATTTCCTTTAAGCTTCCTTTCTTATTAAGGAATGTGTGGTAGTCAGCCAATAATACCTTTACCTTTAATCCTGCTTTCTGAAAATCAAGTAATTTACTAATAGTAACTAAATGCCCAAGATGTATCTCGTTACTGGTTTCATACCCGCAATAAACGCTTGGCTTGGTATTCTTCTTCAGCAAAGAAACAAGCTCATCCTCGGTTAGAATCTCAACAGTATTCTTTTTTATAAGATTTAGTTTATCAAGCATGTAATCTAAAAAAGAAGATTTTACTTTAAATATCTTGCTATAGCGATAACTTTATTAATTTCAAGTCTTTCTTGTATATTATGAAAACAGGTGTTAAGGTTATGGATGCGATGACACGCAATCCTGTTGCTGTCGGTCCAGAACTAAATCTAAAGCAATGCGCTATTTCTATGATTAGAAATAAGGTTGGAAGCGTTATTGTGAAGAAGGAAGGTAAGCTCCTTGGCATAGTTACAGCTAAGGATTTTGTAAACGCCATTGCAAACGATGTCAATCCTGAAGAAGTCAGGGTTGGCGAGGTTATGGTAAGGAAAGTCAGGACAATCAAGCCAGATGAAGATATCTATGAAGCACTGATGCAGATGTCAAAAAAAGATGTTAGAAGATTGCCGGTAATACATAATAAAGAAGTTGTAGGAATGCTTACTGTTAATGATGTGCTAAAAATACAGCCTAGACTGCTAGATTTATTGACAGAAAAATTCAGAATAGGTTTCCGCCCTAGGAAAAAATTAACAGTTAAGTATCTAGAAGGAGAATGCGAAAATTGCGGGAATTATGCCGAGCTGTTTGATGTAAGGGGCAAACTTCTCTGTGCAAACTGCAAGCCATTATGAAACTAGACACACAGAAAAAGGAGTTATTAAACTCTCTGATACTTATTGGATTCGCTTTAACAATATTGCTTGGAGGCATGTTTGCCTTGCATGACTTCAACTCAAGGCAGCCAGTAACAGGAAAGTTTATTTTTGATAATGGATGCTACGGCATCTATAATTCTGGCCAGCTCACATGCATTGCAAGCAATATAGGCAAGCAATGCCTGTCTGGATGCTATGCAACCCAGAATTATAATGGCCCAGCCTGTGAATGTCTGCCTGATTAATCATAACATTTATTAAACACTCTGCATTATCATTTTTATGATTAAAGGAACTGAACATGCTATTATCCCTCCCCCAGGCATAAGGATTCTTTATGAAGGCAATTTCGATTTTGATAAGATGAAGGCTGCTGTAAAAGCATGGTTTCGCAGCAAGAAATATATATTCACAGAAAAAGAATATACTATAAAAGATAAGGCCTTAGGCAGGGAAGTAGAGATTACCTGGATTGGAGAGAGGAAAAGAGACGACTATGCAAGATTCAGGATTACAATTGACATTAAGATAAATGAGATGAAAAAATCAGGAAAGCTGGATAATGGCAAGATGTTTGCAAACTTCGCAGCTGTTATCGAGCTGGATTATAAGAAAAGATTTGAAAGCAAGCTTGGAGAATATCTCAGGCATGTTTACAATAATTATATAATCAAGAAAACGATAAATGAAAAATATGAGGTGGAGCTAGGTGGCGAATTGAAAGAAGTTCACGATATAATGAAAGATTTGCTAGAGCTCTACAGCTAAAATGCAGGAAAAAGAACCAGTAAGCCCCCAGATGCCCTCCGGCATCAAGGTTAAATGGGATGGGGTTTTTGATGCAGAAGGAGTCTATAAGAAGCTTAAGTACTGGCTAGACTTTAACGGCTTTGGCGGCAATTTTGAAGAAGAAGAATATTCCGAGCTTGTTAAAGGCGATGCAAAGAATATAGGAGCAAGATGGCACGCAGAAAAACTTGTTTCAGCATATTTTGGCTATATCATTGATATTAACATCTGGATTACAAGGATGAGGGAAGTTAATGTCCAGAGGAATGGGATTGAGATTACAATGAACAAGGGCAGTTTTGAAGCCAAGCTGGCAGCGTATGTCATGAAAGACATTGCAGGCAAGTATAACAGCAAGCTTATACAAAAATTCTATGAAAGGGTTGTTGTTAAGGAAAGGATAGACGAGCATAAGAGGTTATTGGCAGTCAAGCTGTATGAGCTTCAAGATGAGCTAAAGAGATTCTTGGCAATGCCATAAGCATAAGATTTATTAATTCCAATAAAGTCTATCTGACTATGGCTGAATATGATTATGTAATAGCATCTTTAAAAGTCAAAGAAAATTCTGTTTTTAGGATGGCTGATCTTTACAAAGTTATGAAGTCTTGGTTTGATGACCATAACTATCTTGTCTTAGAAGGAGAATATGGCGATGTTGACAAGAAGCATGCAGACATTAAATGGACAGCTATCCAGAAAGTAGATGATTATAGCAATTTTATTGTTGAGGTAAGGTTAAAAGCATCTAATCTAGAGCATATGGAAGTAAGAGGTAAAAAACTAGACAAGGGAGAGATAGAGGTTACATTTGCATCATATATTAAATCAGACTCAGAAGACTATTGGGTAGGAAAAGGCACAAGTATATTCCTGCGTGGCATATATGACAAGTTCTCATTAAAGAACAAGATGGATAAGTACCGTGATAAACTTAAAGAAGATACCTATGGAATATATGATGAGGTTAAGAGCTATCTAAAGCTTCATGTCTTAAAGTGAATCATATCTAAAGCAGTCTATTACATGGTCATTAACGATTCCAGTACCCTGCATAAAAGCATAGCATATTGTGCTGCCAATGAACTTAAACCCTCGTTTCTTCATATCCTTGCTCATCTCATCGCTTTCCTTGCTCTTGGCAGGAAGCTCATTTAGCGACTTGGCATTATTCTTTATAGTCTTGTAGTTAGTAAACTGCCATATATATTTGTCAAAGCTTCCAAACTCTTTCTTGATCTCTATGAATCTTTTCGCATTCTCTATAGCAGCTAGGATCTTCATCTTGTTCCTTATTATGCCAGCGTCATTCATTAATATTTTAACATCTTTCTCACCATATCCTGCTATCTTTACCGCATTAAAATTGTCAAATGCCTTTCTGAAATTCTCTCTTTTGTAGAGTATAGTCTTCCAGCTTAATCCTGCCTGGAAGGTGTCAAGAATAATAGCCTCAAAAAGCCTGGAATCGTCATGCAATGGCCTACCCCATTCATTGTCATGATATTCAATCATCTTGGAGTCATCTCCAGGCCAGTTGCACCTGTTCTTTTCCATAGATAAGGCATAGACTCCAGTTATTTAATTCTTTTCTAAATCTTAGCCTGCCTATAAGTGCCTTTATGCACATATATAGCCAGAATGAATAGATAGTAAAGTATATAAATTAGTTATTCTCTAGTTCTATTAAGCCCGTCACGAGAATACTCAATGGAGCTGACGATAACTATCAAGCAATGAGCTTGGGGGTTAGTGTTACGGGCAACATGATCATAAATCAAAAGTGGAACAGGCATAAGGGCCTTTATTTTCCTTTATTCAACAGATAAACAGAAGAAATTAAGAGAAAACAGTAAAAATAAGGAGTATAGGGGCTGTTTAAGGTCTTGTTCTATAAGATTTATACATCAAAATGAATAATAACATGGGAAGTGAGGAAAATGGGAAAGATAAGTCCGGTAAGTTCAAAATATATAGTCCATACTCAAATTCAGATAGACGGGGTTGTAGATCGTCCAGATGTCATAGGCGCAATATTTGGCCAGACTGAAGGTCTTTTAGGAGCAGATTTAGAGCTTAGAGAGCTACAACGTTCAGGAAGAATTGGTAGGATAGAGGTAAAGTTAGACACAAGAAGTGGTAAGTCAATAGGTGCAATTACTATTCCTTCTAGTTTAGATAAGGCAGAGACAGTAATAATAGGAGCAGCCTTAGAAACTATTCAAAGAATAGGACCTTGTAATGCCCGCGTAAAGATCGAGAAGATTGAAGATGTTAGGGTAAGCAAGCGTGTCTATGTCATAGAGAGAGCTAAAGAGCTTCTAAAACAGCTTACAGATTCTGTTCTTCCAGACAGCCAGGAGATTACTGAGGAAGTAGCTCAGTCTGTTAGGATGATGGAAATTGTAGAGTATGGCGAAGACAAATTGCCTGCAGGTCCAGGTGTAGAAGATGGAGATGAAGTAATAGTTGTAGAAGGCAGAGCAGATGTTCTTAACTTGCTAAAGCATGGTATTAAGAATGTAATAGCAATGAACGGGACAAATGTACCTAAGACAATTATTGACCTAAGCAGGAGAAAAGTCCTGACAATATTTGTAGATGGAGACAGAGGCGGAGATTTAATCATAAAAGAGCTTCTAGGCGTAGCTGAAATAGACTATGTCATAAAGGCTCCAGATGGCAAGGAAGTCGAGGAAATCTCTAAGAAAGAAATACACAAGGCCTTGCGTGGAAAGGTTGCAGTAGAGCAGATCAAAGGCGACCTTATGAGGACTGATGTAAGAGAAGAACCTGCTCAGGTAAAAGAAGTCCAAGAACGCCAGGATCCCATTAGAAGACGCCCTGCAGCTTCTTCAAAGATAAATCCAACTGAGAAGAAGAACTTCAAAGACATGTCTACAGATTTGATTGGCACAAGAGGAGCTTATATCCTTGATCAGAGCAGCAATATTCTTGGAAAAGTTCCAGCTTCTGAATTATCTGCCACATTGTCAAATCTTGGCACAGGAGTTTATGCTGTAATATTTGATGGGGCAATTACTCGCGATATAGTGGGTGTCGCAGAGAAAGCAAACGTCAAGTATCTTGTAGCGCCATCCAGTAAGGTTAATCCAAGAGAGACAAGAGTAGAGCTAATAAACAGCAACGAGCTATAACAAAATGAAAGATTTAGTCAGCCTATTTAGAAGAAACACAAATCCGACAATTGTTGGTGTACGTCATCAAATAGGCATTCTTGAAGAAACAGAATGGTTAGATAGAACTATTTCTTGGTCAAAAAAGAAAATTAAACCAAAAAACAAAGTTATGCTAGAAATTCCAGAATATCCATTAGGTGAAAATTTTAGAAAAAACGTACCAAGTCGTGTAAGATTTTTTTATAATGAATTAACACAATGCCTAGAAAATATGGGTGCAATAATACTATGTGCTGAAGACGAATCAAGATGGGCTAATGACAAAGAGTATGATAAAGAACATGTCAGAGACGAATTATTTATTGAAAAGTTAAAAACATTACAACCTAATTACTTTTTAGTTGGTTTTGGGCATATTGATTACTTAAGGGAAAGGTTACCAGCGTTTAGGTTTATTAACTTAGTTAATGAGAGAAGAGATGAAAGAAGATATTTTTGGTTAAGTGATAAATTCTTAGACTCTTTATCAAAATATAATTCATAAACTATATAAACCATATTTTCTTTTTTATTTTAATGGATAAAAAGAGGATTATAGTTTTAGCTATAGCATCTTTATTAGTGTTCTCGTTTGCATATTATTTCTTTATTGGAAAGACTTGCGATGATGAATCTTGTTTTGATCTTGCTGCAAGGCAATGCAGGCCAGCCACGTTTCTAAAGGCAAACAACGGTAACGTATTTAAGTATGAGATAATCTATTCTGTTGGTGAGAACTGCAAGCTGGATATAAGCGTAATTGACATAGGCAGCAACACCCCAAGAGATCTAGCAAGATTGTTTGAAGATAAGAGCATGACATGCAATATACCAAAAGGAGCATTCACATCAGAATTCCTGAAGCTTAACTCTGCCCTAGACTATTGCCACGGACCATTAAAGGAGGCAATGTATGAGCTGATGATCCAACGTTTATATGACTTGGCTGCAAAGCAGATGGGTGATGTTGTGTTCGAGATTGAGAATACATTAAAAGAGGCAATATGAACAGGATAATCAAGCTGCTTATAGTATCTGACATATTTGTAATAACAGGGTTTGGATTAATAGGGCCCATACTCGCAATCTTCATAAAAGACCTGCAGGGCAGCTCTTTATTCGCAGTAGGTTTTTCATCTACTTTATTCTTGATAGTTAAGTCTCTTGTTCAATTGCCATTGTCCAAATATGTAGACAAGCATGACCATAAAAAAAGGTTATTGATAGCCGGCACGATAATGATGGCACTTGTTCCATTTATGTACATCTTTGCCACCCATATAAATCATATTTATTTTGTGCAAGTCTG
>CAZTDM010000011.1:10706-15657 GCA_964611795.1 Candidatus Woesearchaeota archaeon | reverse complement strand
AGTATGATTCTATATAATCTTCTTGCTGTGTTCTGGAGATTCAGGACACAGCCTTAAAAGTCAAAACATTTATAAAGAGGTGCAAAGGGTAGAAGGCTAATGAAAGACATGATATGTGTAAGCTGCAAGAAAAAAGTAATGAATACCAGCGGGACAACCGAGTTCATTTGCCCTAGCTGTGGCAATGCCAAGATTGTCAGATGCATGAACTGCAGACAGCTTGGAGCCAGGTATAAATGCAGCCATTGCAGCTTTGAAGGACCTAATTAATATGGCAGATGTTATTGTAACTCTCAAAATAATGCCTTCTGGAACTGACGTTGATCTTGACAAGCTTAAAACAAAAATTGTAAAGGAGATAATGGCATTTAAGGCAAGAGTTGTAAGGGAAGAGATTGAACCTATAGCATTTGGAATCAAGGCTCTGAAGATCGCATTTGCATATGAAGAGTCAAGAGGTGGAACAGATGCAATAGAGGAAAAGATCGCAAAAATAGCTGAGGTAGAGAGCGTGGACGTTGTTGATGTTAGGAGAGCAATAGGGTAATGTTTAGCAAGGAAGAGATTAAAAACCTAGAAGAAATATCCAAGTTACCATCTGACAAAAGACAGACAGCTGTTAATGAATTCTTGAAGAAGCTTAAACCAGAGCAAATAGAGCAGCTTAAAAAACAACAAACCTGCATATTCTGCGGAATCGCAAATAAACAAGTTAAGGCTAGCATAGTGTACGAAGATAAAGAGAGCATAGCAGTAATGGATATTAACCCTGTAAGGCCTGGGCATATATTATTTTTTCCAAGAAAGCATGCTAATTCTCTAGATGATAAATTTGAGAGTATAGTTAAAAAACTTTCTTTAGCAACCACAAAAACTGTTAATGGTAATGATATAGAGATAAAAACTTCTGAGAATTCAGGACAGAAAGATGGCCATACAGCATTGCACATGATACCAAGATTTAAAGATAAGAATAGCGAGGATGTTGCAAGAAAAGAAAAACCAGAAGATATAGCTAAGGGAATAGTTTCTAACTTATCTGAGAAAGATGAAGAGAAAAGCTCTTTAGGAAAGACCTTGGAGAAAACTGAAGAGAAAAAAGAAGTTATGTCAAGCAAACCAAAGAATGATCATGGTTTAGAAGTATGGCTTGAAGAAAGAATCCCCTAGAACCTTTTATAAAAAAAGCTTCACTAAAAAGTTTAAGTAAAACTAAAAAACTAAAGCTTAAATTCTGATTAGATTGCCAAATATAAGTGTCAATATTATGGATATCAAAAATGATGGGACAAATGGAATTCCTTCTTTAACAAGAACTTTCTTTATGTGATATTCTCTTAGCTTCTGTATCTGCTGCTTTGTTATCCCTGGGCTTTTATTGCTGTATATTTTCCTACCAGATATTACCACATCTTTAGCTACCCAATCACCTTCTGTAAGCCTGGACACATCCAGCAGCTTATACATAGACCCTTTTTCTACAGCCTTAACAAAAACTATGAGGTATGGAAATCCCACGACAAAAACAAGCATAGCAACGGTTATAGGAGAGATAAGAGCCTTGTCTAATATGAAAATTAATGCTAACAACACTATTGAGAGTATGCCAGAAAACCATTTTGTAAATCTCAGCCTTTTGTCGGTTATCATGGCCTTGAATTCGCCTGAGAAATTTTTCCTATTTCTGTATGCGATTGCTATTGTATATAAAAGGCCATAAATAGAGCCAACGATCAATAGATTGATGAAAAGCGTCATTTGGAATGGAAATGGCTGCAGGCTTGGCGAGAAGAAATTAAGCAATACACTAGGATATTGTGCAAACATGATAGATGTTGCCATCAACAGCTTTGCATCTCCACCACCCCATTGTTTTGAATAATACATGAGATTAGCTATGACAAACAATGCTAGAAAGCCAAGAAATGTAGATAATAACGCTGAAAAATTACTGCTGATAATGGCATTAAGTATGTGGATTGCAGACCCTACAATTATTAAGCCATAATTAAGCAAATCAGGCACTTCTCTTGACCTTATATCTATTATAGAGGCTATTATCAGCCCTGTGAGGCCAATGACTAAGAGTATGATATCAAGCACCATCTTTTTTAAGTAAGGACCAGCATTATGTTTATAAATCTTATTGATTAAGGGGAAGATATGATATCTATCATAGGAGCGGGACCTGTTGGAGGATATGCAGCTTATTTACTAGCCAAATCTGGAGAAAAAGTTAGGCTGTATGAAGAGCATGATAAGATTGGAAAGCCTGTCCAATGCACTGGAATAACAACAGATGCAATTGATAAAGTAATCAAAGTAGATGATAGCATTATTGTAAATAAAGTGAGCGTTTCTAGAGTATATTCCCCAAGCAATGATTATGTAGATGTTAATATGAAAAAACCAGATTATATATTTGACAGAGCTGGTTTGGATAACTTCATTGTCAATATGGCATTGACTCAGGGCGTTGAAATTATTTATGGCAAGAGGTTTACAGGCTACAGGGAAGAAAATGGCAAGATAAAGATGCAGTTTAACGATAATGAGATAGTAGAAACAGATTACCTTATAGGTGCTGATGGGGTTAATTCTGCTGTTGCTAAGATTATGAATGATAAAAAAAGAAATTTTCTTTATGGAACACAAGCCAGAGTAGAAATGGGAATAGAAGATAGGAGGGTTTTTGAAACATTTATGGGTGTTGGAGACTTTGCTTGGATAGTCCCTGAAGATGAGAAGACAGCAAGAATTGGAATAATAGGCAATAGAGATTCTGCTGCTGGATTCATGGATTTCATAAAGAAGAGAAATGGAAAGATACTCGAGTATCAGGGTGGATTAGTTCCTTTGTATGATCCTAGATTAAAAATACAGAAAGGCAGAGTAATGATCATAGGAGATGCTGCTACTCAAGTTAAACCAACAACATATGGAGGAATAGTGCCTGGGATGCTTGCGGCTCAACAACTAGCTAAAGATATAGATAACTATGAGAAGAACTTTAGGAAAACTGCTGGGAAAGACTTGAAACTTGGATTATACATAAGGAAGTTGATGAATAAGTTTACAAAGGAAGATTATAACAGGATGATAACATTATGCAAGAAAGAGAAGGTATTAGAGATATTAAACACTGCAAACAGGGATTATCCTGGTAGCTTCATATTCAAGCTTATAATGGCAGAACCTAGATTCTTGAGATTTGGCCTTAATGTATTTTATTGAGTATCTATATAGGAAACTTTTTATATTAATATGGTTATTAAAATCTTAATGCAATTCAAGCGCGGACAACAGGAAGGACTAAATGTTGCTGTATTAGTAGCTTTATTGGCTTTTTTCATTATTGGTTATGTAGTCTTATTGCCACCCAGCGATAGGGAGAAGCTATTAGAAGGAGATTTTGGAGATAATAATAATGACAATACTGTTGGCAGCACTTCTGGAGATGTATTATTATCAGAAACTCCTGGGGTTGTGAGGTCTTTTGCTGATGAGGGGGTTAAGCACAAGCTATCTCCTTTAGATTTATTTGCAAGAGATGAACCAGAAGTTTCTAACATTGCCCCAAGCCTGTATATTTCAAGAGACCTTTTCTCAAATAGGATGCAGAGCATAAACTTCAATCTGGAAGATAAAGATAGCTTGCAAGAGGCTGTATTGTTCTTTACTGTTAGAGATCCAAGAGGAAGATTGGTTATAGCATTGAATGGCAGAGAGATTTTCAATAATAATATAGAACAAGGAAGCTTGGAGAGTATACCATTGCCATTAAGCTTATTGTCTACCAGGAACACTGTAACATTCTCCACATCATTCTCATTATTTGGGTCACATTACACATTAGACGATGTTAAGATAAGAAAGAATTTTAATGTTCAAAACCTGAAGAGCATCAGGGCATTTGTCATAAACAAGGATGAGTTTGACAGGATGACTGGCGCTAGATTAAGCTACTTTATCTCATGCATCTCACCAAGCAGAGAAACTACTAATTTGAGGATAGAGCTTAATGACAGACCATTTGAAAGTGTAAGCATACCTTGCGTGGGTGATGAGGTAACATTTGATATTGATAAAGACAATTTGAATGGGGGAAGAAATACATTCTCATTTTCAATAGACAAGGGAGACTTCAGATTTACTGATATGGAAGTAGAAGTTGATTTAGAAGATAGGGTGTTTCCAACATACAACTTTGTAATTGATGATGACCAGATAGATGATTTAAGAGATGATAGAGTGGATGGGGTGCTGAAGATGAATTTCTTGGATGACAGGAAGAGGAAGGAAGCGCAGATATTCATAAACGGAAATAGATTGTTCCTGGATACAACTGGAGATGTTTATACAAAAGATGTATCTAGTTTCTTAGAGGATGGAAGCAATGAGCTAAAAATTGTTCCTACAAGTCAATTTGAAATTCTAAATCTAGAGCTTAAGTTAGAATAAGCTTTTTAGGAAAAAGCTTAAGCAAAAACGTAAGCAAAAATAAGGAAAAAAGAGGATTGAGAGTGTGCCTGGAGCTAAAGAGGAAAAGACTAGCAGACTTGAGAGAGCAGAAGGATCTGTAGATGCTGCATTAGAAAGGTTGTTGGGAAGAAGCCATGGCATTACTTCAAGAATTGGGAGAATTATTGCAATAACTGTTAAAGTGCTTCTTTATGGCTTAATTTTAGTTGCTATAGCTGCTGTCATAATCATACCTGTAAGACTCTATGTAACTGGAACTGGCGGAGTATTTTTAGACCAGGTTAGAGTTGCAGTTGGAAATACTCCTTTAGCAGCTATTACTTTTAAGGGATTTGCTGCTGCATTTGAAGTATTGTGGAATCCACAGAAGTTTGTTGAACCAGGCGGAGCATTTTCCTTTCAGGAAAAGCAGCAAGAGGTCGAACAATATGGCATTACCATATCTGACTTTAACCCAGATGGTTTTTTT
>CAZTDM010000011.1:0-10696 GCA_964611795.1 Candidatus Woesearchaeota archaeon | reverse complement strand
TAACGTGGCGCCTGACACACACAGAGAAGGCACACAGAAAATGTTGAATAAATATTTTTCGTTTTTATGAGGAATTTCTTTCCTTTTTTCCAAAGCCAGATGGTTTTTTTGAAGTTGGTGAACCTGTTAGCGCGACGGCTAAAGTCAATATAAAAGCACCTCCAGACTATGATCTTGAGGTCGACTTTGCAAAGGCATGTTCTATGGATAATTATGATGGAAGAGTAGACGTTTCTGGGCCATTTAGCCAAGATAAAAAAGTAAAAGTAGACAGCGGGAGTGAGAGGACTGTAGGGATAACGTGCGAGTTTCTGGACGGGGTAAAAGATTTAGAGAGAGATGTACAGAGCAGAGTCATTAATTTCAGGCCAATATATGAGATGCACCAAGATATCCTGTGGAGGGTGTTTTCAAAGGATACAAATGAGGGAGAGAAACAGAGGGTTAGTGAGGCTATAAGCAAAGGCCCTATGGTGATATCTTTGTTCTCTTTGGATGGACAGCCATTCTATACAGGAATTAATTACAGAATGAGCCTAGGATTAAAGAACAACAAGGAGATTTGGGGCGGAGGGCTTGATATTATTAAGAGGATAGAGCTAATCCTGCCCGATAACATAAGACTGGAGCTTGGACAATTTTGCGCGTTTGAAGAATCTGGGAACAGCGAAGGATATATTAATTATGCTATAAAATCAAAGTCTATAGAACAGGCAAACTATGATTGCAATGCGCTAGACTTCTTACTTGCAAGACATATAACCAGAGATGATTGCATAGCCAACTATAAGGAAGATCTGCAATATAGCTGCAGATTTAAATATAACTCGGCTGAGAGCGTGCTGGCAGAGCAGCAGTTCAGGGCTATTGTCACATATACTTATAGGGGAGAGACTAGGGCTGTGTTGACATTGAGCAAGAAACCATAGAAAATCTTTTAAACATAGGATAGCAAATGTTAATTATGAAAAAAGAATTGGTGATAATTTTACTTCTTTCAACAGTTTTCTTGAGCGGATGTGCTGGCAGCTTTGCAGGAATACTTGGCGGGAAGAATACTGCAGTATATGGCAAGGGAGTGAGCATAAGATTTTTGCCTGGAAACCCGCCGACAAATAGGATTTTGGAAGGGCAGGAATTCAAGGTATTTGTAGAGCTGAGCAATTCTGGATTAACCGCTGTCAATGGCCAGTTATGTGTATCTGATGATAAGTATGCGAATTATGGGGGAATAGAAGAGCCAAAAGTGTGCGAACAGTTCAGCCTTGCAGGAGCAGATGAAACTGATGAGGCAAGCCCGAGTTCGGATAAGTTTTATTTTCCTTCTTATGATGGGCCAGGATATATTTATAGGGGCATTGAGGGGAAAAATATAGATACAACCATAATTGCAGAGGCATTGTATTCCGGTTACAGAGCCATTGCCAGCCCTTCTATCAGACTATGCACTGACTCTAAAGAATGCAGCTTTGATGAGACTATCTCTGGATCGTCTTTAGGAGGAGATGCTGCAAGAGCACCTGTAACTGTAACAAGCATACATAAAACAATCACTCCTGCCGGGAGAAATGTTGGAGTGGTTCTGGAGATGAATGTAGAGAATGTTGGTGGAGGAGAGATACCAAGCTTGACTCCAAATGATGATAGGCAGAAAGTAGGATTTGAAATAAACTATGAAGGATCTGGGATAGAATTTGACTGCAGGCCATTGAGCGGTGGGTTAATAATCTTAAATAATAACAAGGCAACAATAAGGTGCCAGAGCAGGAATAATGTAGAGCTGGAGACTGGGGTACAGGAAAACCCAGTACAGATATATCTAACTTATGACTATCTAACAAAGTTGCCTATAGAAAAGATACCACTTGAAGACACAGATTAGATTAATAGAAAACTTTAACTTAACTGCCAAGAAGTCTATATCCTGAACAGTATGTCTGTTAGGGCATTGATGGGTCGGCATAAGATTTATATACTTGTTTTTGCTTTTCTTTCTTGTTACCCATAGGCAATGAGTCGTATGACATATTCGCATATGTCTTTGTTGTACGTAAAGCCGAACAAAGTTAGTATGCGGACACAGTAGGGCAGGAACTGCCCGATTGTAAGCTTGTGGAGACGCCAATGGGTCGTCTGCGAAGCAAGAAGCCATCTTCCAAAACTGTAAAGTTTAGTAGTGGTAGTTCACGTATATACTTTATTTAACAAAGGTAGATCATGATAGCTAAAAAAAAAGGAATATATGTATTTGTTGCATTGCTCGTCATAGTGATATCTGGATGCAAGAATGAAGATACAAGCACTATATCTGGCAGTTTTGTAGGCGGAGATAATGGATTGGAATTAGCTTTTATTAATGATGAACCACCTGTCAGGGTATTGGACAATAATGCTGAGCAATTCTTCATTACAGTCAGCATGAAAAACAAAGGAGAGTTTACTATTGAACCAGGAAAGGCAATCGTAACACTAAGCGGGATCAGCAAGGACCAGTTCCAGCTAGATTCCCTATCTAAAAAAAATGAAAACCAGCTTCCTGGGGTAGTGAAGGAGAGAACTTCTTCGCTTGAAGGAGGGCAGGATGAGGTAAGCTTTAATGCTAAATTCAAGCAGGACCTTAACCAGGATTTCATGCCAACGATTAGTGCTAATATATGCTATGCTTATGGAAGCAGGGCCTTGAGCAATGTTTGCTTGAGAAGAGATGTAGTCAGGAGAGAACAGGAAGGAGAATGTATTGTTGATGAGGATAAGAAAGCAGAGAACTCTGGATCTCCAATACAGGTTGTTTCTTTGAAGGAAAGGAAAGCAGGCCCAAATGAAATCAAGCTGATATTTGACTTACAGAATGTTGGGAGCGGGAAACCATTCAGTAGAACTGCATTCTCTTCGGGAATATGTGGAGAAGACCCAACCAAGGAAGACTTTGTAAATGTAGAGGTAAGACCTATAAGCAATGTGAATGTAAGATGCGACAAGTTTGCTGGGACTGGAAGCGGAGTGGTCAGGTTAAATTCTGAAGGAAAGGCTACTGTAAGCTGTGATGTCTCTACCTCAGCATTACAAGATACAGCATTTGAAGAGCCATTGAACATTAACTTGGATTATATGTATAAAGAAAGGATTAGCAAGCAGGTAACTGTAGAGAATTCTTTTTGAGGCAATTATATGAATAGACAATATAAGTATCTTGGAATTATAACTGCCCTATACATAACATTTCAGTTAGTTTCAGATATAACTGCTGGAAAAATTGTACAGCTTGGAATATTCACTGTTTCTGCCACAGTTTTATATTTTCCTATAACTTATATATTTGCAGATGTACTCACAGAAGTTTATGGATATGCCCAGGCTAGAAAAGTTGTATGGATGGTGCTAGTAAGCTCTGTTATCGCAGGGATAATTTATCAGATTGTCGTTTATCTTCCACCTGCAGTTGGTTTTGATGCCAATAATGCTTATGCAAGAGTATTAGGCTCTGTGCCAAGAATATTATTAGGTGGATGGATAGCTGTTTTTGCTGGTGGTATTTTGAATGATTATATCATTGCAAAAATGAAAATTTTAACCAATGGTAAACATTTATGGATGAGAACTATTGGTTCTACTATTGTTGGTGAGTTTGCTAATACTGCATTATTTTATATAATCGCATTATATGCTGTTATTCCAAATGGGTTACTGATTTCTTCTATACTTTCAGGATGGTGCTTGAAAGTGGCTGTTGAAGTTATATTTACTCCAGCTACATATTTTGTAGTGGGTAAGCTAAAGAGAATAGAAAATGAAGATTATTATGATAAAGACACTAATTTTAACCCATTTACTTTAAAATCTAATTGATTAACTTTTTATAGCTATTGGTTATTTAGATAATATACTGCTGCTGTTATCCAAAAACTTTGATAAACTATCCAGCCAAACATTCTAGTTATTGTATTGTTATCATCTGCAATATTAGGTCTTCCTTTTGATGAATCATATACGACTTGGAAAACTCCATATATCGGTAGCCATTGTTTTGAACTGTACTTGACAGTATTGCTTATTTTCTCTTCTAAATTATTCATAAATATAAGAGATAGTAAATATTATTAAACCTTTTGCTAATTGATTAACTTTTTATAGCTATTGGTTATTTAAACAATCATGGAAAAGATAGTTGATCTACATATACATGGCAGAGAGTCTTGAGGATGCAGCAAAGATATCACTCTTGAGAAACTTGAGCATTATGCAAAAATCAAAGGAGTAGATGTTCTAGGCACAGGAGATTTTACACACCCTAAATGGTTTAAAGAAATAACAGAGAACCTCAAAGAAGACGATAATGGTGTGTTGAGAAGCAGTAAGGGTTACCCATTTATCTGGCAAACAGAACTTTCACTTGCTTATACGCAAGATGGAAAGGGAAGAAGAGTGCATCATTTAGTATTGGCGCCTGGTAAAGAAGTTGTTGAGCAGATAACAGAAGCCTTACTTAAGATAGGCAGAGTAGATTATGATGGAAGGCCTATCTTCGGGATGAGCAGCATAGAATTTGTTGAGATGCTGAGGAATATTTCTGATAAAATAGAGGTTATACCGGCACATTGCATGACTCCCTATTTTGGAGTCTTTGGAAGCAAGTCAGGATTTAACTCTTTAAAAGACTGTTTTCAGGAAAAAGAAAAATACATTCATGCTGTTGAGACTGGAATGAGCGCTGATCCACCTATGCTCTGGAGATTTTCACATCTTGAAGGCAAGAACCTAGTTTCTTTTTCAGACATACACTCTTTCTGGCCATGGAGACTCGGAAGAGAAGCTACACTATTTGATACTGATGTAGATTATGGGCAAATACTAAATGCAATCAGAACTGGAGATAAGCTAAATGGCACTTTAGAGGTTCCACCTCCTTATGGCAAGTACCATTATGACGGGCATAGGCTTTGCAATGTTGTATTGCATCCTGATGATACAAAGAAGCATGGTGGAATATGCCCTGTTTGCAAGAATAAACTAACCATAGGGGTTGCATATAGAGTAGAAGAATTAGCAGATAAGCCTGAGGGACATAAACAAAGAAATCCAAAGAGCTTTAATTCAGTCATACCATTAACAGAATTGATAGCTGCTGCTTATGGCATAAAGCAATTGTCATCTAAGAAAGCATGGGAAGTTTATAACAAGTTATTAAATGCTTTTGGAAGTGAGTTTAACATATTGTTAAGTGCTGACAAAGACAAACTTGCTAAAGTTGTAGACCCTAAACTTGCTGATTTGATTATTTTAAACAGGGCAAATCAGATAAAAATCAAGCCAGGTTATGATGGAGTATATGGTGAGCTAGTTGTTACAGATAAGATTGAAAATAAACAAAAAACCTTGGGAGATTATTAGCCAATATATGATATATCATCACTTATACTTGCTTTCTGAATATTCTTTGACAATCTGTTGAATTCTCTTGACTTCGATTTTATGCCTTTCTCTATGCCTTTTATTTCTGCATCCAGCTTGTTTAGGTCCAGCTTTAAACCAAGTGTTTTGTTTAATGCCCTAAGAACTTCCTTGGCTTCTTTTATACCCATATGAGTAGGGTGGCCGAATGTCTCAGCCAGCAATGAAACAGCAGATATCCTGCGCTGACCAGCTAGTCCAAGAAGCAAACCAGAAACTCCAATTATTGATCCAACTACCCCATAGATGTCATTGCTCACTCCTGGGACTTTATACTTTGAAATTATATCTTTAGTATTAGCTGTACAGTATACCTTAGGATTCTTTGGAACTTTCTGCAATCCAATCCCTCCTAGGGTGATAATTTCTTTTCCTCTGAAGCTTTGGAACATATCTAGTATTTGCTCGCAGAATTCATAGCATGATTCTTCATCCAAAGGCTGGATATCTCCAGATAATAATAGCAATGTCTTGTTTCCTATCTTTTTGTAGTAAACTTCTATCAAAGGAAGCTCCACTAAATTATCCTCATTTACAAATACGGATGGAAATGAATATGAATAGATTTCAAAAATCTTTTTTGCATTCAAGTTTTCTATAATGAAATCTACAGCAATCTTTCCTACATTACCTATGCCTGGCAAACCTTCTATAAGTATTGGGTTCTTTATCTTTACCTTTCCCAACCTTTTAATTTTCCATGTCATTTTTTATCTTTGCTTTTCTTCTATACTCACCATATTTGTCTTCTAGGCTGTACTTTGCTGGCTTAGGATTTATTGTTGGATTAGAGCAATTAGGGCATATTGATTTTAGTGTATAAGTTTTACAATTATTGCATTTATTAATATAGTTGGCCATATATAAACCTTGAGGTTTTATCTATTAATCTTCTCCATGCTTCCCTGACCCTTATTTTTGATACTAGCTATAATAAAATTACCCAGTTCATTGCCTATCTTTTCACAAGCTTTGTAATCTTTTGAGGTTACCACAAGCATATATTTTGGAGCACTTATATATCTCAGTCTAGCATTATAGCCTTGCTTTTTTGCTAAAAGCTCAGCCTTTGCCAATGTGTCTTTGATGATTGACACACCATTCGGCTCTGCAGATGTTAGAATAACATTATAATCTATATGTACTTCTTGCTGTTTTATCTTATCTCTAGAAATTATCAATAGCTCTTTTGAAATCTCTGGAGAGATAGCAAGCGTTTTTAGCACAGATTCTCCATTTAATGATACTTCCTGCAGGAAACTGTATAATAAACCATATTTGTCTAATATCTTAATAGGATTTATCCTTTTATAGATCTCTTCTAAAGAAACGTTTAATTTTTTTGCTACAGATTCTATTATTTTCTCTGCTTTTTCTTCTTGCTTGAATTCTTCTATCTTTGCTAGCTTAACATTTTCTGATACACGTCTTAATGATAAGTCGATATAACCCTTTTCTTTGTTTATGTCAAGAACTTTGCAAACTATTTTTTTCCCTTCTTTGACATAGTCACGAATGTTTCTTATTCTTCCTGGAGCAATTTCAGATATGTGGATGTAGCCTTCTCTATCCTTATATTCAATGATATCAACGAAAATAGAATGAGGAAGTATTTTCTTAACATTACATATCAAGATTTCCCCTTCTTCAGGAAAACCTTGCTTCTTAAAGAGCATTACTCAAGTACCTCTAGTATCCTGGCTTTAATCTTACCTTTTCCACCAGATGGATCAACCAGTATCTTTTCACAGATGAGGCATTTAATTGAAGTGGCTGGCTTGCCAAATACTATCTGCTCATTTTTACATTTAGGACAGCGAAGCTTTATGAATTTACTATTTGGTTCAGGCATTTTATTCTCCTATTAATTCTACTTTCTTTACCCTAAATCCAGATGATTGACCTTGCTCTTTGTTGCAGATTGTACATTTGAACTTAAGATTTGTTTTCTTACTTGACTTTGCACCATATCTTTTCCATCCACTCATAGCTCCTTTAGACCCATAGCTGCCCAGGTTACCATATCCTCTTCCAAGGCCTCTTCCTCTTGCCCTATTGATAGAACCATGCTTTAATGAGCCTCTTTCTCTCCCCTTTACCTGGCTAATCTTGTGAGGAGTATGCTTCTTGCAATGCTTGCAATACATGTTTCTTGATTTTTTGATTTTCATTTATTATACTCCATATTCTTTTGCTAATTTGTCTACTCTTTCTAAGAATGGCATATATTTTCCTTTAAAGTCTTTCATCATTTCGATTATATAATCATTATATTTTGTATATCCTTCTTTGTAGCCCATTTCCTTCAAAACTTTGTCTATTATTTCTACTCTACTTTCTAAACGTTTAGTCTCTTCGGAATTTGAAGTGGCTACTGGTTTATTTTTGTTAAATAGTACATATTTTGTTTTCATCTTATACGTTAAAGCCCACTGCTCGCTTCTTTTCTATGAGCAAAGTAGCCACCTTCTCTGGAAGGTTAGCTATATCTTCAGCCTCAAACGGGCCGTAGATGTTCATATCTTCGCCAACAAACTTAGGTGTTGGATGGGTAAATCGAACAAGCCTTGTGTTATCTTGCTGGCTAATATGGCTTTTTAACTCTTTCGGTGACTCTTCTATGACTGGTGGCTGTTTATTTAATAAGTTGTGTAGTATGCCTTTCCTATATCTGTTAAATTGTTCTAGTAAGCTATTATAGAACAGTTTCTCCTCATTCAGCATAGAAGATAAGTCTACATTTCCAGCTTCTGTTTTTGAAGACAGAATGGCAAGCTGTATGATTTTTCTTTCCCTATTCTCATAAATCTCCTTTATCAATTTTCTAACATTTTCAATTTGTATCTGTGTTTTGCCAAGTTCTGAGCTGAATCCAGAGGATTTCTTTCTTTGTATGCCTAGAATAGATTCTTTCTCTTCAAGATACTTCACCACATTTTTAAAGAAATCAGGATCTAGTTTTTGAAGTTCTGTAAAAGAACGCTCTCTTCTCAGAGCATCATATAGACTCTCATATGTTATGATGGAATCCCCCATATGAAAATTAAGAGATTTTGCTTTTAAAAATATTTATGTTGTTAAGGTAGTATATCAATAAAGGAGCTTAAGGAGGTTTTTACCATATATCTTGCCTAAACTACCTTTTTTTGAATTCCTTTCAGAAAATTTATTGATACTGTCTGTCCCTTTTCCATATATCAAAACTGGAACAGGATCTGCTGAGTGTCTCTTTAACTTACATGGAGTTGAATGATCTCCTGTAATACATATTATACAATTCTGCAATCTGGATAGATTCTTGAAAAATCCCTTGTCTATTAATTCAATCAACCCTTTCTTTTTCTTATGGTTGCCATCATGGCCTGGAATATCTGTTTCTTTAATGTGGATATAGAATGAATCAAAGCTGTTCCAATGCTTTCTTAATGACGAGTTTGCTACATTTATTGTTTTAATTAAATTTGCATGAATGCTTTTGTTTATGTTATTGCTGTTAAATTTAGGCAGCTTAAAATTGACAACATGCATGCCTGATAGTCTTGCAAGTCCTATCTCTAAAGGCATCCCTGCTACAGCCAGCCATCTATCTCTTTTCTTTTTCAGACTAGGCAGCTTATTGCCTGCATCTCTTAGGAGTATATAATTGGCAGGAAGCAAACCTTCATTTATCCTAGCTTTATTTACCTTGTGATACTCTAGGAATATTTCTGCTTGTGAAGTAAAACTATTTATTATCTCTGCAGATAACCCACTTGCTTTTGATTTATCCAGTGGATGGCATGGATTAAGTGTGTTAGAGCCTATTGCTATGCCTAGCCTGCCTTTTCTGATATATGCTGGGTCCGTATTTGAGATGTTGTCTGATAGCTTTTCGTATATTATCAGGACTCCCCTGTGCTGAATTGTGGGGGTGAACTTGAATTTAAAAGGTAGCATTATATTTTTGTTTAAAAAATCTGCGAGTAGTTTTGCCTCTCTTGTTGATAAGCAGCGGCCTACCCTCCTGTCAATTATTTTGTTATCTTTTACTGTAGCGAAGTTTGCTCTTAATGCTAAGAAGTTATTGCCAAGCTTTTCTGATGTACCTGCAGCTTCTAATGGACCACGACCAGTATAGCTTTTATATGGGTCGTAACCAAGTATAGCAAGCGTAGCTGTATCTGATTCTGGTGCTATATTTTCTTTTATAGTGTACATATAGCCTAGTTTGCTGTTCTTTGTGAGCTTGTCTAAATAAGGAGTATTTGCAGACTCTAACGGTGTTTTATTATTCAACTTATTTGATGGAAGATCGCCTAAACCATCTAACACAACTAGGATCTTCTTTTTGTTCATGCAATATATTTATATGCTGGATTATATAAATTTTTCATATGTACAAGCTTAAGCAGAAATATGAAGACTTCTTAGTGAGAGAAGTAATGCACCTTAATACTGCTAAAAATGGGAATTATGGATATTATTTGCTAAGAAAGAGAAATTGGAGCACATTAGATGCTATTGAGAGGATAGCAGGAGCATTAAGGATAAAAGGCAGCCTCATTGGCTTGGCAGGTAATAAAGATAAATGGGCAATCACCGAGCAATATATTTCGATATATAAGGTTGACAGAAAGAGGGTAGAGGAGTTGAAGATAAAAGATATGGACTTGAAATTTATAGGATATGGTAGAGATAAAATAAATTTAGGAAGCTTAGAAGGAAATCAATTTGACATCATTGTAAGAAATTTGGAAGAAAAAAAACAATTGCATGTAGACTATGTGGAGAATTATTTTGACGAGCAGAGATTCGGATTTAACCTGAATACTCATATTGTAGGAAAGGCTATTGTAAAGAAAGATTTCAAAAATGCTTGTGAACTATTGGAGAAGAAAGTAGCAGGAAATGATTATATTGGAGCATTGAGAGAAGCTAGCAGTAGAGTGTTGAGATTTTACATACATTCTTATGAGTCTTGGATATGGAATAAAGTAGCAGCCAGATATCTAAGTAAAAATTACAAAGTAGACAAGAAGTTTAAGATCATAGGAGAGGAACTGGTGTTTGTAAACAACCCTGATGAGAAAGACATTATCATTCCTATCGTAGGTTACCTTATGGACATAAAAGATAAAGAAATTAATAAAATATATGAAACAGTACTGGATGATGAAGAGCTGCAGACAAATGACTTTATCATAAAACAGATGCCAGAGATAAGCTCTGAAGGCAACCAAAGAAGGCTTTTTGTTAAGGTTAAGGATTT
>CAZTDM010000010.1:0-16098 GCA_964611795.1 Candidatus Woesearchaeota archaeon | reverse complement strand
TAAATCAAGTTCTTTATTGTACTTAAATAAGTTCACAACGTCACTAAAGGTAGTTGCATTTATTCTGCCTGCCACCCCTTATAGAGCCAAAATAGATTTTCATGGCTCAGTGACAATAGCCAAGCTTTATAAATTTAATTGTTCTGTAAGCTGCTATGAAATACAGAAAATTTTACATTGAGATAGCAAGCAAAGCCGCATACAATAATGCCATGGAGAAAATTGTTTATCATATCCATAATCAAGGCACATTAGTGCAGCCTGGCTTGCATGAAAAATCAAATAGTCAATGGAAGAAAGATCAGTTTGGTATAGTTGAATATGAAAAAGGCAACTACTTTTATCACATTGATGCACATAAAAAGGTAAGAAGGCTGGATGTAATCCTATCCAGCACAGATGATGATGATTTAGAAAAGAGGATAGAAGATTTAAAGTTTGGTACAGATCTAAAAGAAGCAAATTCTTAGCTTATGCTAGCAACCTATTTTTAGACTCATTATTTGCAAATTTACTTGTAATATCTATCTTGTCCTCTTCATTTATACCCAATTTTTGAGTAATAACCTCTTTCTTACCAACATAGCTACCAAACATCCTGGATAGTTTAGCTGTTAATGTAGCTAAAGCTCTCAACTCACCATTTCTTAAACCATATTTGCTACCATTAGAAGCAAGATTGTCGCAAGTCTCTATGCCATCATCCACATGCCATGACTGGTAATCTGGGTATACCCAATTTCTCGCTACATATTGTCTGTATATCTCTGGTCTTTTTCTTCTTATAGAACATCCTTTTGATGCTGCCCTAAAGTCTCTATATACCCTGCTTACCTTTTTTACACCAATAGAATCATTGATTACGTCTTCACTTAAATGTATTCCATTTTCTGTTTTGTTGCCTAGTCTTTTATTAGCTAGCTTTACTTTTTCATTCATATATTCAATTAAGAGAGCTTCAATTGCCTCATCACTATTTTTAACACTAGAAAAAACAGGCGGATTTACTAGGCAATCAACAAGGTCAAACTGGACTGGCCCGCGTCTTGGCTTATAATCTATAAAAGATGCATTCAATTTATCATCATAGAAAATATGTGCTGGATGGCAGTCTTGATGTATTGGTCCGTTGCTGAAAGCATCGCCTGTTATAGTACCATTAGCCAATATCTCAGCTAAAGGTGCAAACGCTTCTCTTATTATTCTCCTTTCACTTCTATTTAATGGTCGGTCCCCATCATATTTATCTTCCAATATCTCGTTAACATAAAGCTCAAACTTGTCTACATAATTAGGATATGTTGGAGATCGTTTAAATTTATTATTTTCAATAACTGTATCAAGTTCTTCATGAAATCCAGCCAGCCTAGTAACAAGATTACTAAGCAATTTCTCTAGATCATTAGAGTCTTGTGGCTCATTAGGATTTGGATATGACAATCTTAAGGCTTTAACATTAAGTAGTATGTCCTCTAGGGTATTCCCTCCCAAGTCCTCAACGATCAATACTTTCTTATTATGAGAGAAATATCTCGGCACATAATCTGTCATATACATTGCAACAGTAGTCTCATATTCAAGCAGATCCTTTCTCTGGTCATAAAATCCAGAAAAATCAGTGCTAGCTCCATTGCCTGTATATACTTTAGCAACTAGACTTTCTGTTACCTTTTCCATATCTCTTTCTCTTCTGCCTTCTAATGTAAGCCTGTATACATCAAACAAAGTCCCTCTATTTATTCTTTTAAGATCTGTCCTCTTAACAAGGACATCCGGATGGTCTGTCAAATATTTTGCCAGATCTAAAGAAAGAGCACTCTTATCATAACCAAGCTGCCTCAGACTTACTCTTCCATCTCTATACTCACTTGCTCTGCTCAACTTTTACACTCCTATCAACTATAATCCTAGCTACGTTCCTTAATTGGCCATCTATGGCCTTAAATCTCTCAACAAGCGGACCAGCAATCTTTTCCTCACTATTATAAAATAGTGTATCCCATTCAGCCAGCCTTTTATCTATGCTGCTAGCGATTGCATGAGCAACATTTATATCCCTAGCATACAATGCCTTCATTATTGATAAATAGTCCCCTCTTGATCTATTAAACAGGTCTCTAAATCCTGATGAATCAAGCTTTTTTATATCAGCCTTTTTTAAGAATCTCGCTATCCTCCTACAATCATCAGCTACACCTTCCAGCTTATCAGCTAATAGCCAATAGTCCATTAAGTCGCCACAGCACTCTACCTTTAAAGATTTTAATATGCTATGTTCTTTCATGCCCTTCCTAGTAACTCTAAATACCAAAAACATCAGTTTGTTTACACTCTTTTCTATCTGCAATAACTTTTCATGCATGTTCTTGCTAAAGCTTGTATCAACGTCATTGAGCATAGTCCTCACCATGATATCCATCCTTCTTATAATATCCTGCAATGAGATATCATCAAGATTCAAGAAATCTTTTATAACAATTCTATCTGGAGTATCTTCCATAATCTCTAATGCTAATAATTCATGCAACATATTGTCAATATTCTGCCTTACCGGGCTTAAATCACCAATTATCTTTATAATATCATTATTCTGTATATAAGCAGACATAATTTCTCTTCTTATTGTATCTAAAGGCTTATTTTTTATCTCTATTGTAATCTTGCTAAGCTGCTTCTTCTTTTCATTATTGCTAGGTGCTATTACCAGCTCATTATCCCCATTCTCATTAAAATAAAGCACATCACCCTTGTTCAGCTTGTTTTTATCAACCCAATTTTTTGGTAAAGACACAACATACGAAGAACTACCAAATTTTATTATTTTTCTTATATCCATTGTTAACCCCCCTCCTTTTACAGTTATATAATATATACTATCACAAATCTATATATATTTAAGTCTTTCTGCTCTTAAATAGATGTGATATACCATATATATTTTATATCCTTTATATAGACTAGATATATATTAACAAAATGAATATATTTAGAGCCTCTAAATCTGAAATATTACTATGTGTTCTAGTTGAATCTAAACCAAAAAAAACTTAAATACTATTATCATTTTATTACTTATGAATAACATATTATATGAAAAGTTAAAGGAACTATTCTCTAAAGGAGAGCACAGACCAGTAAATGTGGCAATACTTCACAGAGGAAAAGCAGGCAGCTTAGAATTTCTCATCGTACGATCAGCAAAAAGCCCTGTTAGCTGGCTATTCCCACAAGGTGGCATAAATGTTGGAGAAGATATTAAAGCCAGCTTATACAGGGAGTTAGAAGAAGAATTAAGTATAAAGAGTAATGAAATAGCAGATATAGGTTTTGGTATATATTTCGATATACTAGATACAGAACCCACAAGAAGAGACAAAAGAGACTTTAGTAGAGGCAAGGCATATATCTTTAATATAGCAAGATATATAGGTGATAGCAATTTTAAATTAAAATCAGATGAAATAGATAAAGCAGACTGGATGAACTACAATAAAGCTGTAAGACATTTTAATATAGGAAGGCCAACTAAAGCAAAGCTTTTAGAAAATGCCTTAAACGCAGGCCTATACCACTTACTCTCTAAAGAATATAATGTTGAAGAGATATAAAAATAAGTATATGTCCTATATCTAATATATAGACTAACTATATATATTAAGCAAATATATATTCTCCATATGAAATCAGGGGGGGGATATATATGAACAAATATCTTCGCGAAAGGAGAAGACTAGACGAATTTGATGAAGATGTCTACTCAGAAGGCTATCTAGATGACGAAGAAGCTGACGAAGAAGCTGACTGGGAGAAATGGTGGATGGTTGGTTATTTAGACGCAGAAGAAGAATGGAGCTAACCAATAAACAACTACCAGGAACATGGGGTGATGCATCTAACCTGGAGGACAGTATAAAAGAGGATTTTATGCATAGGTTTAAAAATTTACTTACCTTTCTAATATGAATGAAGATTACGTATCTAATCTTAATAGCTTTTGCTTTTTCGCTAGTGTCTATTCCAAGCCTAGTTTCTGCTGTTTCATGTGGTGAGGTAATAAGGTCTGATACTTCATTAACAGAAGATTTATCATGCAGTTACGATGGATTATATTTAGATTATTCTGGGATAACCCTAGACTGCAATGGTTATACAATCAGAGGCTCTGGTTTAGGGAGTTACGATGGTGTACAGATAAGAGGGAGCTTTATTACAGTAAAAAATTGTAACATTAAAAACTTTTTGTTTGGGATATTTATTGGACCTAGGCTTATTGGACCTAGGCTAAATGTAAATTATTCAAGGATAATAAGTAATAATCTTACCAATAACACATTTGGTATTGGTGGCGAAGATACATTTAATGCATTGATTGATGATAATAATGTTTCATTCAACAACCTTTTTGGAATCGCTCTTGCTAACTCACAATATACACAAATAACAAATAATAACATAACCAATAATAGCTTACATAACTCAGGATCTGGCATATTCTTAACAGGTGATTTATCTAGAGGCTCTGCTCATAATAATATAGCTAATAATGTGATAATAAAAAATAAGTATGGTTTGATTTTAGAACAGACCGAATATATCTCCATAGTGAACAATTCAATAAAAGACAATTTAATTGGCATTGTTTTAAGATATCGTAATCTCCAAGATAATATTACAAGAAATAATATCTCAAATAATATTAATTATGGGATATATATAGCTATATTTAATAGTGGATCTAGTTGGAACTCCACAATATATGACAATTACTTCTCCAATAATCTAGTTATAGATGAAGTCGGACAGGCAAGATGGAACATTGGTAAGACAAGAGGTAAGAACATTGTTAACGGTCCATTCATATCAGGCAATTTCTGGGCAGATTATACTGGAGAAGATACAAATGACGATGGAATTGGCGATACTAACTTGCCATATAATTCAAATGGAAATATTATAGACTCTGGAATTAATAACGGTGGGGACATCCTTCCATTAGTGCATTTCAAGATGCCAACTATTTGCATTGACCCTGGCCATGGAGGCTCAGACTCTGGATCTATAGGCATAGATAATATAACAAAAGAGAAAGATGTAAACTTGAACATGGCTAATACTCTTAGAAATATACTAATAATCAAAGGATTTAATATTATTATGACAAGAGAAGATGACTCAAATCCTTCACATCCAGACAGAGTTAGTATATGCGATAATGGAAAAGCATCTATAATGGTAAGCATACATAACAATTGGGAGTCTACGCAAACATCTAGGGGTACTTCTGCACTATATTTTGATGCTACTGACGAAGATAATGTTGCCTTCTTTGGAAAGCCTAGCGACGGTTTTTCGGATGATATAGCGATTGAAAATCCAGAGATAAATACTTACAGATACAAGCTAGGCAGTAATATTTTAAAAAATGTGATGGAGACTGCAAAAACAAATCAGTATAATATTGGAACAATAGCAGATTGGCCATTTTATCTGGAAGATGGCAGACATTACCATCTTGGTTTGCTTGGTTATGCATATATGCTTGATAATAAAGGTGATAAGTTACCAACAGTGATTGTGGAAACAGCATTTATGTCAAATCAAGACGACTTAAATCTAATTAATAATTATCTATTCAAGGAAGCAGTTGCGACAGGCATCTATAATGGATTAGTAGATTATTTTGGATATCCCGACAAGAGAATGCTTGACAGTGATAAAGATGGTGTTATAAATAGTCAAGATAAATGCCCATATGATAGCTCACAAGGATATGATTCAAATAAAGATGGCTGTAAGGACCTTATCCCACCATCGACAATTCAGCCATCACAGCCTAAAAAGATAATAAAAAGAGTTTGATTAAACTTTTCTTTTCGTCAACGTTTTTCTAAAAGGTTGTTTTCCGCTAACGCTTTATTTTTCCCTTAAGGCTTTTTTATCTTTTCCGTTAACGCTTTTCCTTTTTCCCTTAAGGCTTTTCCTAAAAGACTTATTATCTAGAAGCGTCAGCCTGTCTTTCCAGCTCAAGTTTCTTAGAAATAGCATTAGAATTTCCATCAAGAGCATATGCCTTAAGTATTTCATCAGCCAGAGCATTTGTTACTCCTATTTTTTTGTTGAAGCTCTTTGCATAAGCTCCCTGGACCATCTGCCTTAAGGCTATATCAACTCTTCTTGCAGGAGCACAATCAACAGACTGAGGGTATCTTGCTCCACCATATTCTATAGTTATGATTTCTTCTCTTGGAGCAGCATTCTCAACAGCCTTTACCAATACCTTGATAGGATTCTCTTTTGTCTTGCTCTCTATTATCTTAAGAACATTCTCCACAATCCTCAATTTTCCAATAGCTTTTCCAGGAGCATGCCCGCTTGTCAGTTTATGCTTCTTTCCCTTATGGCCGGGCACCATTATCTTGTTTGCAAGCCTCTCAACTAAAGGCATATTAGCCTTTCCAAAAGGCTTTACATTTCTTCCGTAAGTCTTGGGAACAACAATGTCTCTCAAGTTGATATATTTCTGTAATCCAGGATCATCTACCTTAATTCCTTCCATGCTCCATCTATTGAACATCTTGATATTACTTCCAGAATGTTTCTCAGAAGGTTTTATTGCATGTTTCTCTAAAGTTTTTTCCACATGCTTTTCTGTGTGCTTCTCAATATGTTTCTCAGGAGATTTTTCCAAAATCTTTTCAGCAGGTTTTTCAGCAGACTTTTCAAGAGTTTTTTCTACATGCTTCTCAATATGCTTTTCAGCAGGTTTCTCCGAAGTTTTTTCTAATTTCTCCGAGGTATTTTTCCCCAGGCTTTTTTCAAAAGGCTGTTCTAAAGAGCTCATCTTCTACCCTTCTCTATCTTGCCAGAGCACAATGCTCTTAAGCTTTGATCATTAACTTTTATTACCTGCCATCTGATTCCAGGAATATCCCCTTTAGATTTACCCTTGCTCCCACCTATGCACTCAACCATAACCTCATCATGCTCATCTATGAATCTCTGTGCATTATAACCTGGAATGAATGCAGAAACTTGTTTACTGTTTTTGATAAGTTGCACTCTTACAGCCTTTCTCATGGCAGAATTAGGCTGCTTCGCCTCTACTTGTATCTTCTCTAGCACTATTCCTTTGGCCTGACTGCTTCCTTCTAAAGGATCAGCTTTCTCCTTATAGCCATAGAACTTTCTGACAAATGTCTTATTGTTCAGTCTAAAGCGTTTTCTTCTTTGCTTGAGCTTTTTTCCAGCTCCTAGTCCTCTGCTCTTATTTCCCATGAGTATTCTTATTTTTCAGTTTCTTTCCGAGGTTTCTTCTTGTTTCTTTCCGAGGTTTCTTCCTAAGAAAGCTCTATAGAACCTCTATTGTATAGTTAAAATATCTCGAAACTAGCTCTTGAAGCCTTTTTAAATTTTTCCTATCTCTTCCCAGCAACAATCCTTTCATCCTGCCATCACTAGGTATAATCTCCACCCTGCCTTCCGCTATTCTAATGTCTCTTGGCCTTACAGGATAAAGCAGGTTGAGTATGAACTTCTGTATATTATCGCTAAACTCTATAATCTTAACTTTCTTCTTGAACCTCTCCTCTATCCTCTTGATATTGCTTCCCTTGACCCCAAGAATCCTTCCAATATAGATAGCGTCAACAATGAATATCAATCCTTCTTCAGTTATGATACAGTCTTTTACCTTGCATCTTGTGAAGTTCTCAAAAGCATTTATGTAATTGATAGTTTCTATGTTAAAAGTCTTGATTGCCCCTTTTATATTATCATTCATTTTAATATCCCAAAACAGAAATAGAAAATGGTTTCTTGCAAAGCACACCTACTTCTTCATTAGTCTTATCCAGCTTTATTAGCTCTGTCTTATTCAACTTTGAGTAACGCTCAACATCTCTTTCTACATCTTTTCTGCAGTTTGAAGACAAGAAAACTCTTTTCAGCCTGCCATTTTTTAGTTTGTTTATTACCTTCCTGCTTCCTAGCACTAATCCTTTTTCTTTAAGCGCTTTTCTTAGCTCTACTACGCTCATTCTTCTTTTTCCTTTGCTTTCTTGCTCTTTGCTATGATTACCTCTTCCTTCATTTCCTTCTTAGTCTTCTTAATGGCCTCTATCTCTTCAGGCTCCATTTTCTTCATCCTCGTCACTAATCCAGGCAGCCCGGTTCCTACAGGTACTGGCTGGTTCAGGATTATGTTTGCTATTATTGAGTTAAGATTATCAACTTCTCCCACCAAGCTTGCATTAACTAAATGTTTTATAGGAGTTTCAAAGCTTGCTCTTGCTAACACACTCTCTTTTTCTCCAGTTACTCCACTTCTTGTTATTCCTTTTATGCTACCTCTGTTAGTCATGACATCTGCAACAAGCATTATATGTCTTATATCAACCTCTAGTCCCTGCTCGCTTATTACTTTCTTTGCCTCTTCTATTATAGCTTGTCTTGCAGCCTCTATTCCTAAGACAGCTTCAACTTCAAATATGTTATTGGTTGTAGTTCTAGTCTCATCAACTTCATTTACTTTTAATATATCTTTAAGATTACTTCCTGAGCATATTACAATAAACTCATCATCTTTCTTTACAGGCAGCACTTGCTCAATCCCCTCCACACCACCAATATAGACTATCTTTGCCTTTTCTTTCAGCTTGTAAATATCATTTAGTTTATACTCTCCATCCTTGAACTTCAATGTTATTACATGATCTTTCTCTTTGACAGTCACTCCCTTAAGGTTGCTTGTAAGAGCTTCAATTACAGCCTTTGTATTGACTCCAAGTTCACTCATCTTCTTTCTGTCTAATTTAATATCTACCTGTCCTTTTACCATGTCTATTGAGAACTCGCTAACAACCTCTTCCAGGACTTTCTCTTTGATCATGCTTGCAGCTTTTCTTGCAAGTCCTGCATCCTTATTTGCAGGCTCTTTAAGATAGATCTCCATCGCTGGTGTTGCAATCGCTTTTCTTGCGTCAAATATTTCTATCAGTCTTGGCAATCCTAGGGTTACGTTAACCTCTGCTACTCCTGCAAAATGGAATACGTTTAAAGTATTATGTGTCACTATGCCTTCGGCTGTAGTGAATGTCTCTAATCCAGGCACAGAGAGGTCATATACAAATTTATCTTTATAGGCTACATAATCTATAGAAACAATCTCATCCCAAATTACATCTGAATTAAACATGCGTTGCATAATTTTGAGCTCTTCATTAATGTCAATGTTTTTCTTTTTAGCAATATCATCAAATAGTTTCATATATCTAAACAATGCTGTCCTTCCTATCTTCTGTCTGTTTGTGAAATTGTTAACATATCTAGTAGGATACACTAGCTTCTTAGCTGTTCTGTAGAACAAATCCCCAAATCCAGAGATCATATCAGTGTAATCCTGGCTTTTTGAATTCCAGAATCTTTTTGCTTTCTCAGCAAGTTTTTCCAATGCTGCTCTCTTATATTCTATATCAGACCCAATATAGGCCAAGAATAATGGCGCATACTTATAAGGTATTAACAGCCAATGCTGATTTTTCTTATCTTTTATTTTGTATGAAAATATTTTAAATCTAGACAATAGCAATGCTATACCCTCTATCAGCTCTTTTGAATTTGAGCTTGCTCTTATCATATTTCTATCAACCTGAAAGTTTCCATCGCCATCAAAATAACTTCTGAGCAAACCAGAGGCAAAATCGTTACTAGCACTATAAGCAAAGTTTGGAACTATTTTGTTAGCAGAACCTTTATTGCATGAATTTACAATAAATTGGGACAAAAGTGAAGAAGATATTTTAAGGTCCCTACCATTTGCAAATCCTCTATGATGGAAATCCTCCTTATAATCCAATCCTATTGCCTTAACAAATTCTTTGGCATTATTAATGTAATCATTATCTAGATTTGATATGTTTACTTGACCTCGATTGGCAGAGCCTTCTGCTAGATAAGCTCCTATAAACCAGCCAGTGTTTTCATTTAATTTAATAAATCTAGGAATTGGTTTTGCATGATAGCTAGTTTCCAAAAATCCATCCGCATTTTCATAAATATAATCTTTTGCTAACAATTCTTTAACGTCAAGTTTTACCGTATCCTCATTAGGAAGATAGTTTACAACAGGAACTCTATCACCAACCTTAAGCTCTTTTCCCAATATCGGTATGACGGTATTATTTTTTCTTGTAACAAATGAATGATTATCGGTGCAAGCTATTTCTCTACCAGAAGCTGTTGTAATTTTAACTAATTTATTAGTAGTTTTATGCCTACTGCACTCAATAACCTTTTTCCACTCTATCTTCTCATCTTTATTCAAGCTTGGTACATATATATCTAAATCATTTAAAGGAACAATTTCAGAATCATTATTAATCTTAAAAGAACCTTTAAGTCCAATCAACGAGTCAACAAATTCTCCTATCTTTAGAATTTTTATATAGTCATTAATTTTTATTATTATTCTTTCATGAAAACCTACACTCATTTGGGTACCTGGTTCACCAAAAGATTCGGCAGTTATAATGCCTATAGCCTCCCCAGGACTTATTCTCGCATCCTCATATTCTTTTCTTGTTCTTTCAAGTATCTCCTTGGTCTGCGCTTTAGTAACATTTATCTTGCTTACTTCTTTCTTCAGGTCGCTTAGTAATTTAACAGGAAGATGATCTGCATATTGTTGGAATAGTTCTTCAGTCATTTTTATCAGCCTTTTCTCCCACAACATTCTTTATGATTTTCTTTATATTTATAGATCCACCTTCGCTCTTGCTTACATCTACATCATCGTCGCCGTAGCTGAACTGTACTATGGTCTTGTTAGCATCTCTTACAGTCTTGTCATATTCTATCTTCAGATCTTGTAATGCATTTGCCAATCTTCTGTACAAATATCCAGATTTAGGCGTTCTTAGTGCAGTATCCATCAGGCTATCTCTTCCAGTCATTGCTCCGAAGAAGAACTCAACAGGAGACAATCCTTGCTTATATCCATTTTTAATAAATCCGCGAGCTTTTGGGCTTAGATCATGCTCTTTGAAGCTTGATAATGTTCTGTTGCTATACCCACCCTCAATTCTCTTCCCCCTCAATGCTTGCTGTCCTACAGTGCTTGCCATCTGTGCAAGATTCAATATATTGCCTGTAGCTCCAGATTTTATCATGATTATGGTATAGTTATCCTTGTAATTCTGTGCAGCTATCAATTTTCCAATCTCATTTCTTACCTTGTTAAGCACTCCAAGTATTTTGATCTCAAGTGTTTGCTTTACTGTCTTGCTTGGCAACGCTTCAAGTTGTCCTTTTCTGTACATCTCTATAAATTCATCTACTTTCCTGTAAGCTTCCTTGATTATCTCCTCGCACTTCTGCTCAACTTCTTTTGGCATATCATTATCACTTATCTTTGTAGTAAATCCGACTCTGAATAATATCTCGATTCCTAGTCTGAATATCTTGCCTAATATATCAATAGCTCTATCTTCATCATACGCAGCATACAATGCTCTTATCAATGTCCCATTGTCTCCGCCAATAGTTCCCTTATCAATTATTCCAGATACTAGCTTTCCATTTTTTATAATAATAGGATCATGATGGTATTTGCTCTCGCTGGATGTTATAAAGTTGAAATCATTTGGCAATAGTGCAGAAAATATCTCCTTTCCATCTATCTTATCCTTGGTAAAATGAGGTATATCATCTAATCCGACAGCCATAAGTATGCCAGCAGCCTCATCTCTTGGGAATGTCAATTCTTTTGTCAATAGGTAATTGCCTGATACAGCATCTTCAATGCATCCTATTACATTCAGTCCATTCTTTGGAGTAATGATTTGCGTCTGCACCTGCATAAGTATCTCAGCCTCTGATCTTGCTTCTTCATACTGGGGAATATGCAGGTTCATCTCATCTCCATCAAAGTCTGCGTTATATGGATTGCATACGCTTGGATTCAACCTGAAACTTCTTCCAGGCAGAACTTTTATCCTGTGTCCCATGATGCTCATCCTGTGCAGGCTTGGCTGCCTATTAAATACAGAAATATCATTGTCAAGCAAATGCCTCTCCACTATATACCCAGGCTGCAACTCAGTCAATAACTGCTCTCTAGTATCATCTGTGATCTTCTTCTTTTTCCCATCAGGCCTTATTACGTAGTTTGCCCCTGGGTATTCTTTTGGTCCTTTTTTGATAAAGTCCTTAAGCCAGTCTATGTTCCATTCTGTTACTCTTTCTGGAACAGTCAATTCCATAGCTACAATCTTTGGAACCCCTACTTCATTGAATGCTATCTTTGGATCTGGTGATATTACTGTTCTTGCAGCATAATTTACTCTTTTTCCCGCAAGGTTGTGCCTGAATCTTCCTTCCTTGCTCTTTATCCTTTCAGTCAATGTTTTTAATGGCTGCCCACCCCTATGTCTTGCTGGCGGAATTTGGGTGATGCTATTATCAAAATAAGTAGTTACATGATACTGCAGTAAATCCCATAAATCTTCAACTATGATTTCTGGAGCTCCTGCATTTATATTCTCGAATAATCTCTGGTTAATTCTTACTATATCTCCAAGCTTATGTGTCAGGTCATCTTCGCTTCTCTCTCCAGTTTCTAGAGTGATGCTTGGCCTCATAGTTACAGGAGGGATAGGCAGCATAGTCAATAATATCCATTCAGGTCTTGCATACTCAGGATTCATTCCAATTACTAATAAGTCTTTATCAGGAATTTTTTCAAATCTTGTCTTTATGTCAACAGGAGATAATCTCTTGTCATTTTCTATATATGTGCTTGGCTTATCAATTACTACCTTGTACTGCTTGCCGCCGCAGTGCGGACATTTTTTAACATTCTTCAAGCTGTCCTGTATTTCTTTTACTTTTGCTCTTTTTACGTCTAATCCCTCTTCTACTTCCAGCTTCTTCAGTTCCTCTATGTAAGCCTCTATCTTATCCTGGGTTAGTAATGTTCTGCTGCAGTCTCTACATACACTCCTAAGAGTGTCTAGAATTACTTTTCCATAATTAACATGAACTACAGGTCTTGCCAGCTCTATGTATCCGAAATGTCCCGGACATTCTTTCAGTTTTCCATTGCATGTCTTGCATCTTAATCCTGGATCAATGACTCCAAGTCTTACATCCATCAATCCGCCATCTACTGGATATCCTTCTTTATCATAAAGCTCTGGCGTGACAATTTTTGCAAAGCTCATCTTCTTTATAACCACAGGACTAAGTATTCCGAATGTTATTCTGCTTACCTTTTTGTAAATATAGTCTTCCATTTTAGTATTTGCTCTTTAAGCTTATTTTTGGATATATTATCATTGATTTCAGTTCATCCAGTAACAACTTGAAAGCGTAGCTCAATTCAACAGCATTAATCTCTACATTACCCCCGCATTTTGGACAATAGCTTCTTCCCTTTGCATTGTCATACACAGCAATCATCCCGCAATTATCACATACATGTATGACAGTCTTGTCAGAATCAAATCTTTCTTTTAGCAATAAAGAAGCTCCATGCGCTACAAAACAGTCTTTCTCCATCTCTCCAAGTCTTAATCCCCCTCCCTTGCTCCTTCCCTCTATAGGCTGTCTTGTCAATAATTGTATTCTTCCAGATGCTCTTGCATGTAGCTTATTTGCAACCATGTGCTTTAATCTCAGGTAGTACATGTTTCCGATGTAAATCCTGGCCTTTAGCTGCTGCCCAGTAACTCCGTTATACATTATCTCAGTTCCATCCTCTCTGAATCCTAGCTCCAAAAGCTCTTTCCTTATGTCTGCCTCGCTCTTGACATCAAAAGTAGTTCCATCAACATAAGTTCCAGATAATGCTCCTGCCTTCCCAGCCAAAATCTCAATAAGATGACTTACAGTCATTCTCTTTGGCAATGAATGTGGTGAGAATATCAAATCTGGCTTTATTCCAGAAGCTGTGAATGGTATGTTTACCTCATCAACTATCATTCCTATGACTCCTTTCTGTCCGTATCTTGAAGCAAACTTATCTCCTATTTCAGGAATTCTATGGTCTCTTAATCTTATCTGTACGAGTTTGTTTCCTTCCTCGCTTTCAGTCAGTAAAGTCATGTCTATTTTTCCTTCTTCCCCCTGCTTGATTACTGCACTGCTCTCTCTTCTCATGTCAGCAGCTATAGAGAACTCTTCAAGCTCTCCCAAGAATCTTGGCGGGCTTGTTTTTCCTATGATTACATCATCAATCTTTACATTAGCTCCCGTATAGACTATTCCATCATCCTCAAGATGCTTGTAATCTTTCTCGCTCCTGTATCCTTTGACTTCCTTGTCTGGTATGCAGATCTCGTCTACTAATCCTCCAGAATATCTAAGTTCTTCCACAGTATATGTCCTGAAATATGTTGATCTTGCCAGTCCTCTGTCTATGCTTCCCTTGTTGAATATAATGCTGTCCTGCATGTTATATCCTTCATAGCTCATTACCGCTATAGTTACATTCTGTCCTGCAGGATGCTTGTCATAATCAGCTATATCATGCATGAATGTATTTGTTATTGGTCTTTGCGGATAGTGCATTACGCTTACATCAGTGTCTGTTCTTACCAGGAAATTGCTTGCATATAATCCAAGTCCCTGTTTCTGTGTCTTGCTTCCTCTGTTTAGTCTTGCAGAACTTCCATAATTAGCATAAGGTACCAGGCTGGTTACTAATCCAAATATTACTATAGGCCCAATCTCGAGATGGGTATGCTCTGGCGTTAATTCATCTTCGCTTATGGCAATAAGGCAATTCTCTTCCTCAGAAGCATCAAGATATTCTATAATTCCCATCTCTACAAGATTTTTCCAGCTTAACTCTTTCTTTATCAGCTTCTCAGTTATCTCTGCAGTTAATCTCGGCTTTCCATTTTCTACTACAATTACAGGCCGTACTAATCTTCCCCTGCTTAATTCTACATTTATCTCGTCTTTCTCCTTATCATGATAGATATTTACAGTGCTGGCTAGCTTTCCAGCTCTTCTATCTTCTCTGAATTTCGTGACAAAATCTTTTGGATCAGAAGTGCTTCCTACAAACTTGTCATCTAGATAAACATCAGTCATTTTCTTGTCTTGACTCCCTTTAATCCATTAGCTTCCAGTATTCTCAGGACCTTATCCTCAGCAACCTCTTCCTGTGTAACTTTAGAGAGTATAGCAGTATTCTTTCTCAATCCGATTGGAGTTCCTTCTGGAGTCTCTATTGGGCAATTATGCGTTATAAATCCATTAGCAATAAAAGAATGTGTATTTTCAACAGTACTAAAATCTCTTACATCATCTAATTCTTCTGATTCTTTACTTACTACTTTTTCCCACACAGCACCTGAGTCATCTAGTTTAGCCTTAACTATCCATTTATCATATGACAATAGCATATTTTGTGACAACCTAGTTTTTTGGTATTTTTGCGGCTCAAATAACCAACCATTTATAACTCTATAATTTATCTTTAAAACATTAGAAATATTTCTTGGACTTGTTCCACTATCATATAATCTCTTCACCCTATTCTTTAACTCTTTCCTTTCTTTAATTGCTTCTTCTTTCAATCTCAGCCATTCAGCAATGTGATTTGCTTCATTTTCTTTTTGCATGCAATATCTATAGCCTAGTTTAGTTAGCAAATTTCTAATATTAACATGCGACTTACCAAAAACAAGTTCACATTTTAACATTACAGAACCATCTTTCCTAGTATAATCTTCATAAATGTTTATATTCTTTATTGCTATCCCAAACTCTTCAAATAATTTCTTTATATCTTTTGTAAAGTTTATTATATTATTTCTTAGCTCCTTCTTTTTATGTAGAATTAAATTATCTAAATGTATTTTAGATCCAGATTTCCTATCTTTTCTAATAACAACTCTTGGTTTAGGACCATCACCGCCAAGCAATGCAGCTAAGAATTCTCTCTTAACGGCTAAACTTGACTTAAATAACCAACCTGGTATACTAGTCTTTATATCTGTTTTTTTACCTATGGGAGCACCTGAAGCAACCAACATAGAATGTAAAGCACCGCCTTTACTCAAGGTAAACGTAGTATATTCTACTACTTTGTTT
>CAZTDM010000009.1:3843-16384 GCA_964611795.1 Candidatus Woesearchaeota archaeon | reverse complement strand
TTAGAACTATTAATCCTGGCATAGGATTATGGGTTCATGCTACTAGGCCAGTAAGATGGCAATTTAGCCAAGCAGCTTACTATTTAATAGAGGATATATGTTTCTTACCAGCTAAGCATTATCCAGCAGGTGATATGCCACACAAACTGTACGCAGCAGACCTGAATAATGATGCTTATATTGACATAGCAGTGCCGAATAGAAACTCCAATGACATTACCATAATCCTTAATCAGGGCAATAGCATATTCATGACAGATAGAAGCTTCTCTGCTTTAGTATCCCCACATTCTATCCTTACAGCTGATATAAACAATGACAATAATCTAGACTTATTGGTAACAAACTTCGGATCTGATAAGCTTTCTGTTTTTAAAAATCTAGGCAAAGCTAGCTTCCAGGCAAGGAATGATTATTCTGTAGAAAGCCAGCCACGTGGATTGTTTGCAGCAGACTTTAATAACGACAGCTATATTGATGTTTCTGTAGTGAACTATGCAAGCAACTCAGTAAGCATAGTGTTTAATGACGGTAATGGCATTCTTCTTCCTGCAACCAACTACCCTACAAGCAGTGGGCCGTTTGCAGTTTATGGCTCTGATTTTGACAAAGATTCAGACATAGATTTAGCCATTGCTAATCATGTAAGCTCAACAATGACTATATTATTTAATAATGGCACTGGCAGTTTTACAAATCGTGTAGATTATACAACTGGCCAAGGTCCTGGTGATGTTTATGGTTCTGACTTTGACAAAGACGGCAGCATAGATCTAGCAACATCAAACTTCTATAGTGAAACAGTCTCTATTTTCTTTAATTTAGGTAATGGCACATTCTCAAGCCAAGTTAGTTACCCAGCAGGTATAGAGCCGAACTCTGTATTTGCAGCAGACCTTAACAATGATGGCTATGCTGATTTATCTATAGCCAATAGAGTTGCTGACCTTATTACGATATTAACAAATAATAGAGATGGCACATTCTATCTAGCCAAGAACTATGCAGGTGTAGACTATCCACAAAATGTTTTCTCTGCAGATATTGACTTAGATGGTGACAATGACTTGGTAGCCTCTAACTTTGACTTAGATGATGTATCTGTATTTACTAATTGCCTAGTGACTTGCACTAATGCTACTTGGATAGCTAATTCAAATCCAGGAGCTCCTTCTCCGAGAAGAAGGCATGCAATGGCATACGATTCAAGGCGTAAGGAGATTGTTCTCTTTGGCGGAGCTAAGTCACCTAACGATTTCCCGCTGGATGATACATGGATATTTAACGGCACAACCTGGAGCAGAAAGATTGTCTCAGGCCCGCCAGCAACAGACACGCACGCAATGGTCTATGATTCTAATCGTAGTCAGGTTGTATTATTCGGTGGAGGAGCAAATGCAGCTCGCTCAGACGACACTTGGATATGGAATGGCTCTAAATGGAGCTTAGTGCCTTTCTCTGGCCCCCCAAAGATGTTTCATGCTGTGATGGCTTACGATTCTTTGCGTGGCGAGACTGTACTGTTTGGTGGCGCTGGAGAGAATGGCTGTCTAGGAGAGACATGGATATGGAATGGTGTAAACTGGCAGAATAAAACTATAATAAATAGCCTGCCTGCACGATGCGAGAATGCAATGGCTTATGATGAACTAAATAAGCAGGTGGTACTTTTCGGAGGAGCGAACAATCAAGGATTTTTAAACGACACATGGGTCTGGGATGGCATAAACTGGATAAAGAAAAATCCATCTAGAAGCCCTGCTGCCAGGCAATATTCTGTTATGACCACTACTGTTGATGGTAATGTTCTTTTATTTGGTGGCAGGACAGGAAACTTTTATTTCAATGACACATGGCAATGGGACGGAGAGAACTGGTTACAGCTGCCTATATCTAAGCCACCAGCAGCCAGAGAAGGTCATGCAATGGTGTATGATACTAACCAAAAACAAGTTGTGCTGTTTGGTGGATTTGGTGATGGTATCTATTATGATGATACTTGGGTATTTAAGGATAAGATATGTGAATCAAGAAAGTAAATGTTAATCCATAATTCTAGATACATAGCCATCTCTGTCTATGTCTGGAGCTTTAAATATAGGCTAGGGTAGATTCTTTAGAGACCTTTAATTATGGATAATAATGCTTCTATGTTTATCTCAAACAATGAGACAGGCATTTCAAGCTCAAAATTACTCAAAACTTCTGGATGAATTTCTCCCATAATGCCTATGCTCTTTCCTCTTGCCTTAACTGCTGCTGTTCTTCCGTGTATAAATGATGGATGGGTAGAATCTGTTATTGATAATTGCAGGCCAAGCTCTGTTGACAAAGCGTCTAATATTTGTTTTATTCTTGTGAAATCAGCCTGCCTATTGCATAATGCTACGCATAGGTTATAGTTTTCTAAAACATCATCTTTCTGCTTTTTGAATACCTTTGCTATCTCAAAAATGTCTTGTGGATATACATGATGCTTGTTCATATTAAGAACTTTCAATAAACTAGGCAATAAACTTGAGCGCAATGCATTATATTCCATGCTGACAGAGCTTTCAAGCTCTACAAGACTGTCTTTTATAAAGGTTTTTTTCTTGCTGTCCTCTTTATTGATTAGATGATATGTGTTTGTTTCTAATAAGCCTAGGCTTGTTAATATAGATGCGAGCTTGTTCCTTAGAACTTCTATCTGATTCTCTTCTGCTATTGTTGCTACTTTTGGCAATTCAGGCTTGATATTATTGTAGCCATAAGCAATTGCAATGTCTTCCACTAAGTCAATCTGGTGAATAATGTCTGTACGATATGCTGGAATCAATGCTTTGCTATTCTGGTAGTCTAGTCCCATCTTATTCAACATATGCTTTATCTGCTTATTGTCTAGATTTAAGCCTAGTACCTTATTGACATAATCTCTGTTAAGAGACATTTTTCTTGGCTTTAGGTCTGGAGTAACTATTGTTTTATTTGGGTAAGTTATACGTATGCTGTATATAGATGCAGACATATCAGCCAATGCTGTTACGATTATGTTAAGGCATTTATGAAGAATATTAATATCATTGCCAGAGCATTCTATGAATAGGTTCTTGCTTCTTTTTGTCACTTTTCCAGCTATCTCTGAATTTATTATTGGGGGCATTGAGAGAATATTATCAGCAGCATCAATGAATACAGGATAGCTTTTTAATCCAGCAAGCAAATGACCATATTCTTTGCCAGCAGGATGCTTTGCTAGAATATCTTTAGCATGCATCTCATGTTTCATTCCTAACGGCCTGAATCTTATCTTCCTAACAGGCATTGCTGTAAACAATATAGGCATCTTTACCTTGTCTAATGGATATATGCCTATTGCTGCCTTCTTCCTGTTCCTGCAGAAATTAGAATGAAGCTTTTCCTGGATGTTTATTATCTCCTTTATCTTATTACTATCTAATTTTATGTCTTTTACTATTGCACAGACTGTATATGGGCGGATATCCTTTAATGTGTTGTCTGCAATAAGATGGCAGCCAGAATCCTTGACTTCATATTTTCTTAATCCTGTCTTTATTCCAAGAAAAGATGATAATGCACGGGAGAATCCTTGCTCTGACAATAAATCAGGACGGTCAGGATTAATCTCTAAGGTTAAATTGTTGCCTTTAATAGAGACAACTTCTAGGCCAAGATAGCTTGTCCTGTCTTTTAACTCATTGTCTGATAAATGTCTTCCTAGCAATTTCTGTACTTCTTTCTTGTTTAATTGTGTTGTTGGCATTTTAGATCATTAATGATGGCATATTTCTTAATTGCTGGATATCATTCTTGTACAAATCTCGAATGTCTTTTAACTTGTAATAATCCTGGATAATCCTGGCCATACCCTGGCCCCATGCTAAGACTGGAATATCTTTTCCAAGCAATGGCTTGACTACTTCTGGACGGAAGATTCCAGCGCCACCTATTTCCAGCCAGACTTTATTCTTTTCATCATATACTTCTATTTGTAAACTTGGTGATGTGTAGGGAAAAAAACTTGGCTTTAATCTTATCTTTTTATAGCCGAATTTCTGATAAAATTCCTGTAAATAGCCCAGAAGATGACGGAAATTAGCATTCTCGTCTATTACTATGCCCTCTACCTGATGGAACTCAAACAAATGAGAGTAATCAAGTGCTTCATTCCTGAAACAAGGAGAGATTGAGAAGAATTTTGCAGGTAAATCAGAATGTTTTAATCCTGCTATTGTTCTTGCCGATAATACTGTAGTATGTGTCCTGAGAACATTTTTCTTTGCCTCTTCTTCCTGCCAAGTATATTTCCAGCCTGATTCATGCTGCTGTTTTACTTTGTTTACCAGCTGCTTGCTAGGAAGCTGGCTGTATTTTGGGTTTTTTATGAAAAATGTGTCCTGCAATTCCCTTACTGGATGATCTTGTGCTGTGAATAATGCATCAAAGTTCCAGAAACTTGGCTGGATCATGTTGCCTGACATTTCTTTAAATCCTAGCTCTATCCATATTTGCCTTACATAATTTACTGCCTGTGAGACAAAATGACGCTTTCCATAGAATAATTTTGGAGGCGATATTTTTAAGTTATAATGGCGGAATTTCTTGTCTTTCCAAGACTTTGATTTTAATATCTCTGGAGTTAATGAGTCTATAATGTTCTGAACTTTGAGATCTGACCTTGCTAGGTTGTGACCAAGATCTGTTAGATGAATAGTAATCAATTTCTCGTCTGCCAATGATACTATCTGATGGCGTTTTTTTAGATCATTATAGATTTGTTTCTCTTCCTGTGATAATGAATCTAATTGTAATGGAAGCTTTGATAGAAATTGTTCTTCTAATGATTGTTTTGTCAATAATTGCTTTCCAGCTTCTGTAATGCTGATAAGCATGCCCTTTTCTATGCTAATTGCCTGTTTTCTGCGAAGAATGCCTATAGAAGCTTCTATTTCCTGCTGTGATAAGCCAGATGACTCTTTTATCTTGTCAAGAGTCATGCTTTCTTTTAATACCTGTAAGAATCTTCTTTCTGGCAACCCATCTTTTAAGTATGAGTGGCCATTTTTGTCTAAAGCTACCAGCTGTTTTGCTTGCTCTTCTAATTTTAATGCTTTCTTGTTTTCCAGCCAGTGCAATGCTCTTAAGACTTCTACTTCTTTTAGATTGCTGGCTTCGATTAATTGATTAAGAGTAATGCCTTGCTTTAGAAATGGAATAACAGCACGTTCTAATGGATGAAGAGACTCTATCAGCTTTTCTTTTTTCATATATAATCTAGAAGCTATGCTTTATTTTTAAGCTTTTGGATTTTTTCCTAAAAGAACTTCTCCCCAATTTGCAGTATTTGGATTACGATAACAATCGCCATAAACTAGAGTAGAACGCATATTTTCTCGGTCATAGACTTTATAATCTATCCCAAAGACATAATCTGCCCCTAGTTGAGATGCATTTCTTATCAACCAGTTATTTGCTACATCTATTACCCTACCACAGAATGGGCTTTCATGAAGATTAGCATCACAATAGCCTGTGACTATGCCAATCGCTTCTAACTCCTTAACTATACCAGACTCTTTAGCTTCCCTATATGATTGCGTAAATATCTTAACTTCCAGTTTTTCTTTTCCGTTTCCTGGCTTGGTTGGCATTTTACTTGTTTGACTTGACTTTGTATGCGTCTCCATATGCCAATATCGTGGATCCTTCTATTATATAATTAACACCAAAAACATAACTTGCTAATAACTTTTCAGCTTCTTTTCTAAGATCTCCATTTACTGATCCAAAGCCATATGTTGATGAGGTTGATACCATGCAGACAAGCTCTAAATGTTCGTTTAGAGCATCTGAAATAGGATTATCTTCTCTATCCTTAAATAATTCATCTGTCTCAATCAATTCTTTTAATGTCTGTTTGAATAATTTTACTTCTGTCATCTTTGTCCTCCCTATACTTTAACCTCTGACAGGCTTTGCCAGATATCTTCGAACATCTTTTCCATTGCAGATGCAAAGAACGGAGTCGAGACCCAGATTGCCTGGTCATCTTCATTAATCTTATCGTCTGTTACAGAGAATACTATATCCTTGCCATCTATAATGACAAACCTTGCGTCTATGTTCTTAAGCTCACGAATCTCTGCAAAACCAGTCAGCTCTTTGATTGCATCTAGTGCTTGGGGAGATGTCTTTGTCGCTATCTTTATCTCAACCTTGTTTTGGCTTAGCTTCTTCAGCACATGCTTCAAGGCATCTGCTTTCCTTATCAACCCATTTGCGGTTGTTACGATCATGACTGATTTCTTTGCATTTTTGAGCAGAGTTTCCAGATGCTCATAAAGATTGTTCCTGCCACGTATGCTTGCTGATATTTCCTCTACCTTCACATTCTCTATTCCATTCTTATGCAGAAGCTGGATTTCATTAAACAACTCTGTCTGCCTAACGCTATCGAGATTTTGCAACTTTGAAGATGATTCTTTCTCTATTTTTTTCCTCAATCTCCTCAAGATATCTTCCGGACTTATTGCCAGATATTTTATTGGCTTGCCAAGTTTCATTATTATAAAACCGCGCTTTTCTAAAGTTTCCAGAACATCATAGGTCCTGGATCTAGGCACGTTAGAAATATCTGAAATCTCCCCTGCTGCTGCTACGCCCTTGCTTAGTAATGCTGTCCAGATCTTGGCTTCGTAAATATTAAGGTTAAATGCTGAACGGATTTTTTTAAGGAATTCTTCTTTCATTATCATATAAGTAGACAGATAAAAATCCTTATAAACCTTTCGTTACTAAACGGTAATTATATCAAACAGCTTATACCTTGAAGTTTTGCCCTTGACTAGTTTAATCCTGCTTTTATTCACATTTAGATAGTCTGATAGAAGCTTTATTATTTCTTTGTTGGCTTTGTTTTCTATTGCAGGCTGCTTAATCCAGATCTCAAACTTGCCTGGATTTAGCTCTATAACCTTCTCTTGCCTTGATTTTGGATGAGAGATTACTTCAACTAGCATGATAGCTAGAAGACGATAGTAATATAAATAAATTAGCCTTATAAAAAATGATGATACATCTAAACGAAGAGATTAGAACAGGATTCTATAAATTCCCATCGTGGCAAAAAATAGGCTTGCTGTTTATCCCGGAAATATATATCCCTACCACTATAGATGATTTTGTGAGAAATGCAGAGAATATAAAATTAACCAGAAAAATCTTTCCTCCTGGATATTTCTTTAACGATAAGGCGGTAATAATCTTCAATAATGTAGCATACAGAAGAACAGGTAAAGAGTGGTGTGAGATAGAAGATATGAACAATGCACTTGAAGCGAAAATATTGATGCCAGACAGTGAAATTAATGAGATTTATGATGGAGCCAGACTGGATAGTGCTTATATAGCTTTTAGCCCCAAGAGCAAAAAGAGCCTATTATGGTTCATTAATTATAGCGTGTTTGAAAACTCGGCTGCTGATAGAGATAAATATCTGATTCCTGCGTATGCTGGAGCTTAGAAATCTAATAAGGTTGACTGCTCTTTTATCGACTTTAACAACTTGCTTTTTCCTAGTAGATAATCTATATCATAGTTGAATCTTTTGCTGGATAATTCTTTTATGTAGCTTAACATCTTATCCATAGATTCAAATTTAATGGGATTGCTTAGCATAGCTTTCCTTGATGCAGCTCGAACTACCCAGACTCCAAGCGCTTTCCAGTATTCTGGAGTTTCGAATCTTATTGTCAATATAGATGCTTGTTTTTTTATCTTTGCTAGGTATTCTGTAACTGCCAGCCTGTTAGCATAATAGCCACCGACCGTATTGGAAGCATAATCTTTCCTGCCAAATATGTCTTCATAGTCTGTAGATGCTGCTATCTCTGTGCCTGGATTCCAGGATGAGCCAGGAACGTAAATCTCGAAAAGCTCATAGCTGAAAATTCTTGGGAAAAGCATTATCATAAAATAATTGCCTAGGAAATGGCCAAAGAATAATGTATAGGTGTCTATTGTGTCATATGTTTTTATTGATTTCATCATGCTTTTGGCAAGCATATCATCGGTGGCAGTAATCGACCATTTTGTGGGGACAAGCTTTCTATTTTTCTTAACCCCAAGAACACCAATAGAAAGAAGCTGTGACAATGCATTCTCATCAAACTTATTCTTGTAAAGATAATTTATAGCATCATTTGCTCTTAGATCTGTGTCTGACACAACTTTTTCAACTTTCTGAGCTATCTTTGTGTTTTCTGTAATCCTGAGCTTTTGAAGATTTGCTCTTGGACCCATAGGCAATGTAATGCTGTTATAATCAAGCTTGAATTTTATCTTGTCTTTAAGGCTGATCTCAAGGTCTACAGGACGAGCTGCCATTGCTATTTCCTGAGACAGCTCTAATAGTTTATTGCTTTCTTTTGCATAATAAACACTTGTCCTGAATCTGGAATTGATTAATGATGAGCGGAAATTTATTACATCATCTATTGTATAGTTGTTAGCTGCCCAGTAATTCTCTGCATCATAAAGCCAGACGTTTTCTATCTTTTCCGGAGGCGAGAGAACGCCTACATTTACCTTAGGATATGGGAGTTTGCTGCCTATGAATACAGAGGGAGGAGAATTGCCTGAGAAATTATTGTCTATTGCTTTGATTGTCTTGAACAAGGTTAATGCTTGCCTTGGCTTTATCTTAACATTAGTATTAAGAATGTTCTCTGGAATCTTCATATGGGCTAATAAGACTTTAGAATTTATAAACTATTCTTTTAAAAAAAGAAAAAGATAGTCAACCTGTAAGGTTGCCTATAATTGTGGTTGTTGATGTTGTCGGATTAAACTCATTATTATCTGTTGGGCTTGTGCATCCTGGATCAGCAGGATAATCAATCAAAAGATCTCCGTCGTTGTCAAGTCTGTCCTTACACTGTGGCTTTGCTGCAAATACGAATAATGCAGATAGCATTAATATTACAGCTAAAGTAACTAATGTTGCTGTTTTAGCTTTTTTATTCATCTGTTCACCTCCATTTTTAATATTATATAAACTAAACATTGTTTATATTTATTTCTATTCTTTAAGCAGATATTTATGAATATTCTTTCTTGCTCTCTCTCTGGCATTATTATGATGCCTTAAGAAATTAATTATCTTCTCTGCAAGAAGTTCTTTAAGCTCAGATGTCAATAAGCTGCCAGAGGCATAGCTGTCATACACTCTTTTTATCTTTGCATCATCATCCTCGAAGAAACAATATAACCATTGATAGCTTATGTCTACATCGGGATTGCCGCCTAGCTTCCTATGCTCTTTTACAGTTGCCTGGCCGCCTGAGAATGCATATTTCAATATCTTCTGCTTTACTAATTCCGGGTTGTCTGAGACAAAGACTGTTTCAGAATCCATAGATGATGACATCTTGAAATTTCCAGATAATCCTGGCAGGAAGATGTTATGCAATGCTGCTGGCTTGTAATAGCCAAGCTTTGGCAGAACATCTCTTGCTATCCTGAAATGGGGATCTTGGTCTATTCCATGAGGGATTAAACAGGGAACATTCTTACCTTGCCTTATAGATTCTAAGAATGCCGGGACTGCCTGCATGCTTGTATAAAATATCAAACCAATGTTTGTACTATCTGTAAATCCAAATGTTGCCTTTGCTGTAGAAAATGTAACTCTTTTAGCTACTTTCAACGCTTCTCTGTATAATGTTTTTGCATTATCTGTATTAACTATTATTGTTGTGTCTTTTGGAGAGAATCCAAGGGCAATAAAATCAAGAGCATTATCATATGCTAACCTATTAGTTTCTTCTAATGACAAATCCTGCTTATGAACAAATTTCTCATCGTCTGTCAATTGGAAATAAACTTTTACATTAAATCTTTGCTGAAGCCAGCGAGTAAGAATCCAGGGAAGCATATGACCAATATGAGTATGGCCAGACGGGCCTCTGCCTGTGTATAGGTAGAATTTATTTCCTTTTTCATATTCATTCAGAAGCCATGGAAGATCACGATGCGAGAAGAATATTTTCCTGGAAAGCATGAAGTGCTGGCTTTTAGCTAGTTTTTCCAATCTTGCAACTAAACTATCTGTCAACGGCTCTGTGCCGAATTCTTTTATAAGCTTGACATAATCTACCTTTCCAGAGACTTCCCATGGTGTTACTTTGAACTTTTCCACAATAATATAAATGATAAGATATTTTTAATACTTGCTCTTTTCAAAAGACTTAAATATCATAGAATAAAATCATAATTATATGAAGCATACTCTGCAAGTTACTTTTCTTCTGCTAGGATTGTTTATTGGAGCACAGCTAATTGGGCTGTATATAACAAAAAAATATACTGCCATAGAAAACCTGCCGTATAATATTGAAAGGCCTGAGTTTGAGAAAGAAACAAGCTATATTCCCATGTTCGTAATAATATTGATAGCTACGTTGATAGCTATCATAATGGCAAAATTCAAGGCTGTAAGACTGTGGAAGTTTTGGTTTTTCCTGAGTGTCTGGCTTACCCTGATAATTGCTTTCGGAGCTTTTGTAAATCAGAATATTGCATTGGTGCTTGGATTATTGCTGGCATATCTCAAGACATTCAGGCAGAATATTATAGCTCATAATTTCTCTGAGCTATTTATTTATGGAGGATTTGCTGCCATATTTGTACCTGTGCTAAGCTTATTGTCAATATCTATATTGCTTATACTCATAGCAGTATATGATGGTATTGCTGTGTGGAAGACTAAGCATATGATTAAACTTGCCAAATTCCAGACTAACCTTAAGATATTTGCCGGATTATTAATTCCTTATGGGAAGAAAGAAGAGCATACAGCCATACTTGGCGGAGGAGATATAGGATTTCCATTATTGTTCTCTGGAGTCATGCTTGTTGAGTATGGATGGCTGCAGGCATTAACTGTTACGCTGTTTGTTTCAATAGCGTTGTTATGGTTGTTATTGGCCGGACAAAAGAATAAGTTCTATCCTGCTATGCCTTTTATTGCAGCAGGATGCTTTGTTGGATTGGGTGCTAGTTATTTATTATTTTGATTAAGCATTCCTAGTTTTTTGGCCAAACTTTTTCTTAAAAAGGTTGTATGGGGTTGCCCGGATTTGAACCGGGATCTCGACCTTTTTCGCATAACTTTTGCTCAAGCTTTTCCTAAAAGCTTGTCCCGAAGGTCGAAGCCTAGCCAAGTTAGCCTACAGCCCCTGCTGTATTGCTTGATGGCTTATGAATTATAATCTTTTCTAGGCTTGTAGCTTAATATGATGTAGAAATCTCCTGTTTCTCTATTAAACGATACACCATTACCTAGATAATCTATCTCAGATTTAGAAGACTGCTTATGTAGCATATTCTCTTTTAGTTTGTGTTCTAGGCTGTCCATAAGTCAAAAAAACTGATTAGTTTGCATCTAGAAGAATGCTTCTTACGGTTGGCTTAAAGCTCTTGTTCCTGCATGTACAGACCATAGCAGGCGGAATATTTCCAGAGTCTAAGGTGTAGATAGCTTCGCATGATTCACATTGGAATTCTTTCATTTCAGTCTAAACCCCCACATATTTATAAAGACTTCCTCTTAAAATATAGGTAGTATATGTAATATATATACTTTTCGTTAAAGAAGTTATCAGTAAATAATGCCTATAAGTACATACTTTACCTGTGAGAACCTTACTAGCCCAGGATCTTGAAGAGGGTTATTATCGCCCTTTGTTATGAAATATACTCCTTGCTCATCGTTCCCAATGCCTATAATCCTGTGTATTACAACCCCATCTGTCCATCCTGCCTCATAAGCAATAATGTCGCCTATATGCAGGCTGTCAGGAGAGCCTGGAGCAATCTCTATTCCATTGGCTCCTTTGTCGAATAAAGGATCCATAGAGTTAGTATCTGTGTATCTTGCCCAGATTGCGTTATTGATGTCTATTACAATCTTGTCTTTATAGACACTAATCTGGCTTTCTTTTACATGATCTGCAGGAGATAGCCTGTCTTTACTTGTTGCAAATGGAGATTGTACAAAGTTGAAAGAGTAATTGCTGTATACTGTGCTTGAAAACCAGCCTGCCATAAATAATAAACTTATTATAGCAAATAAAAGAACCTTTTGAGTTACGTTATTAAATATGGCCATATGTTACTATCACTAAGTAACTATTTATATAGTTTACTATATTTTTATAATGCCAGATTAGACAGAGAAGACATTCAAGTGGAGTTTAAGGAAGAGAAAATATTTAGTGTTATTTAATCCTTATAGACTCTAGAACTTTAGGGGCATTTGTCTCTATCTTATTGAGCTTATGGATTGTTGAAGCTAAGTCCAGGCATTTGCTGCTTTCTCCATGGTTTGTAATTACTCTCTTTGGTTTTGGATCTAGGTTATAGATGTAGCTAGTGAGCTGGTTCCTTGTTGAGTGACCTGTAAGTCCTTCTATTCTCCTGATTTCTAAATTTACCTTTATAACTTCAGGCTTGCCATTATTCCCAGATATCATTATCTCTT
>CAZTDM010000009.1:0-3833 GCA_964611795.1 Candidatus Woesearchaeota archaeon | reverse complement strand
TCTTTCTCTCCGGCCTGCACTCTATGGCCGAGAGTGTTCTTGCCTTGGTAGCTTACCAGTACAAGCATGTTCTTTGGATTGTCTGCAAGCTCTTTGAAATAAGTAACAGATGCTCCGCCCTGCAGCATTCCAGATGTTGCGAGTATCAGGCAAGGCCCTACTTCTTCTATGACTTCTTTCTGCTCTTTCATTCCGGCTACCTTCTTGAATATAGGATCTAGGAATGGATTCTGGTCGCGATGGAATATTGCCTTCTTTATGTCTCTGTTCAGGAAATCTGGATATGCTGTATGGATGGCTGTAACGTCCCAGACCATGCCCTGAACATATACTGGAATCTTGTCAAGCAAACCGCGCTTTATAGCATCATGAACAATAACCATTACTTCTTGCGCTCTTCCAACTCCAAGTACGGGAATCAGCACCTTGCCTCCACGCGCAATAGCTTCTTTGATTGCTTTCAACAAATCATCTTCTGCCTCTTTTCTTGACTGCAAGATATCATCTTTGCTTCCATATGTAGCCTCTACGAGAACTGTTTCCAGCCTTGGGAAGCTTGTATCTGCCTCGTCCAGCAATCTTGTCTTTGAAAACTTCATGTCTCCTGTGTAAAGGAAATTATGCAATCCATTTCCTATATGGATATGGGTCTGGGCTGAGCCTAGTACATGGCCTGAATTGTATAGTGTAATTCTTAAGTCCGGAGTAATGTCTGTAACCTCTCCAAAATCCAGGCAGATTGTGTGCTTTACCATCTCTTTAACATCGGTAGATGAGTAGATTCCTTTCTTAGCTTCTTTTGCAGCTACGCTGATATAATCTAGTGCCAGCAATGCAGAAATATCTCTTGTGGGAGCTGTACAATATGTTGGGCCGCGGAATCCCATCTTGTATAGAAATGGAATGAAGCCGCTGTGATCGAGATGAGCATGGCTGCATATGACAGCGTCTAATTTCTTGATATCAAACTCTGGGGCATCTAAAACAGGATAAGCATCTTGGTCTGTGCCTGCTACATTAATGCCGCAGTCTAGCAATACTTTTGACTCGGGAGTCTGCAACAGGATGCAGGATCTTCCAACTTCTCTTGCCCCGCCTAAGAAAGAAAGCCTTACCCACTCCTGCTTTTTCTCTGTGGTCCAGCCACCGTATATTCTCCTGCCTACACCATCCAGGAATTTCTTCCTGTAATCATTATTCTCGTACAAAACATGCCTTATGTTCTCAATAATCTTGCTGCGTATAGCAGGAGTTCTGCGAATAGATGGAGTCCATAAGGTTGCTTTCTTGATCTCTTTAAGAACCTCCCCGGACTTTCCAATAGCAATGCCAGGCTTTTCCGCTTCTATGATAACTCTAGAACGCTGAGGATCAAATGTTATGTTGTCTGCGCCCGCATCTTCTGGAATTATTTTCTTGATTGCTGCTTCTGCCTCTTCCTGATCCATTGTAATTGCTGGGTCGCATCTGAGCTCTACCCTCTTCTTTATAGTATCCACTATCTGTTTTATTATGCCTTCGTTGTTTATGAAGAATTCCCTGTTCTTTGTATACAGTACGATGTTAGCGCCTTCAAAACCAATCTCTGCAATCTTAGCAGAGTCTGGCAAGTGCTTTAGTACTTCTTGTAGTATGTCTACCATTTTAATCCAGATTGTTTAGTCTTTCAAAATAGAATTATACAGTAATGTTTGTATCTAATTCTTTTGTCAGGGCTTTCTTTACTCCTGACCTTGTTATTGTCCAAACGTTTATTCCTTCTCCTGTGTATGTGTCTCTTTGTATTGATGCGTTGATTGCCTTAACAGCAAGCCTTATGCCTTCATCTACTGTCATCCCCGGCTTGTATAGAGTATCTAGGACTCCAACTGCCATTACCATGCCTGATCCGTCTGTCACGTAATCATCGGCTTTTATAACAGAGCCATCTGGGGCTATCTCATATAGGTAAAGGCCTGTGTGGTCTCTGCCGCCAAGCAAGAATCCTGTTATTCCTGGAATGGTTGAGAACTTCCTTATATTTTCATAGACCAGCATGCCTATAAGATTAGCAGCTTCTTTTACACTGGCATCTTTCTTTGTCCTCATCTTATTAAGGCTTAGCTGAGCCTTAATTAGCTTCATCAAAAGCTGCACGTCTGAGACTGTTCCTGCCGTAGTTAAAGCGAGATTATCTGTTATCTTGTAGACCTTGTCAAACCTTTTATTGCCCACTATGTTACCCATAGTAACACGCATATCAGCTGCCAAGACTATGCCGTCTTTGCAGACCAATCCTATTGTGGTTGTTCCTGTTTTCATTAATTTGTTTTCCACTTAGTTCACCTTAATTGTTTCAGAACTCCTTGGATAAGAGAAAAAAAGAGCTTTATATACTTTTCTATGGCCCATTTTATGTCTTTCCATTAAGCCTGCGAGTCCTCAAGCCTATCATGTTTTCAAGGTCAACAACGTATTTATTCAGATTGTCAATCCTTACCTTATCGTCTTTTTTAGCCTTTTCTAGATCATATTCTGGAGAGTAATACTTGAAGAAATTATCTGTTGGATGTAGACCAGAACTGTTAACCTCTATAAGATGCATCAATGGTGTGTCAACGCCAAGTTCTCCTAATCTATCTCTCGCATCCATTATCCTTCTGTATAAAGGATCTTCATTATTATATACTAATTCCAGCATATTTTTATTTCTCCTGTTCTAGCAACTCTTTCATGGGCTGCCAGTAATGCTCTTTCCATCCCTTGTCTATATCTGTATAGAACTCTTCAGGAACATTTTCCTGAGTGAATATAAGCCTGGTGCCTACTTTTACCTTCTTTAGCAGGAACGTTGCCTTTGAATAATGCCCTGCCGGCCAGTCTGATGCATGCCATGACTGGACTATCTTCTTATCCTGAATTAACTCTATATTTTTTCCATCTATATATCCATCATATGCAGAGATCTTTCCACCCACTTTTTTTGATATGTCTGCTTTTGAATGAGTGAATTTGGCATGCTTTTTAGAATCTATTAATGCTTCATATACCTCATGCGGAGAAGCTTTAAAAATTACTGTTTGTTTAATTGTCTTAGTTATCATTTTTATTTATAGAAGATTTAAAATCTCTTTTGCATGGCCTGCTGGCCTTACATTCTCGAATATCCTGAGTATTTTTCCTTTCTCGTCTATTAGAAAAGTTGTCCTGTATATTCCCATGTATTTTTTACCCATGAAGCTTTTCTCTCCATAAACTCCGTATTTGCTGCAGACTTCACCATTAACATCTGCCAATAAAATAAATGGGAGACTGTGCTTGTCTACAAATTTCTTGTGGCTTTTCTCATCATCCATTGAAACACCAAGGATAACAGCTCCTTTGTCTTCAAACTGTTTATAGCCGTCCCTGAACTCGCAGGCTTCTATGGTGCAGCCTGTTGTGTTGTCTTTTGGATAGAAATACAGGATTATCTTTTTTCCCTTATACTCTTTTAAACTATGCTCTTTTCCATATGTATCTTTAAGCCTGAAATCCGGGGCTGATTGACCTTGTTTAACTGCTACCATTTTAATCACTCCCTAAGCTTGATAGCTAGTTAATAAATTTTTCTATCTTTTGTTGGAATAATACATTAAAAATAAGCCTGCAAGAACAGAGATCAAACCTTCAAATATATCAATAATATGACTAGCCTCTTCTTTCCTAGTCAAAACTTTATCATGAAATGCATGCGGCAAGAACATCCAGATTAACCCAATGAACAATAATATTGCGCCAATGATGTAGAAAGGTTTTGTTTTCATTACATACGTCGCAGGATACCCAACCTTTTAAGATTGGGAGGAATGCGA